>JAEZPN010000033.1 GCA_023413645.1 Bacteroidota bacterium | reverse complement strand
ATTCTCTCGGGTGATGCCATGCTTATCACCGCCTACAAATATCTCGCCATGCTCGATGCTGAGCGTCTCGCGCGTGTTATGCCTATCTTCAATACTATGGCACTCGAGGTGTGTGAGGGTCAACAGTACGACATGGATTTCGAGAGCATGGAGCGCGTAACCGTAGAGGAGTATATCCAGATGATTGAGCGTAAGACCTCGGCACTGTTGTCGGGCTCGGCAACAATCGGTGCTACGTTGGCAGGTGCTTCGGACGACGATGTTAAGAAGGTGTACCGCTTTGCTACGGAGCTTGGCCTTGCTTTCCAGTTGCAGGACGATATGCTCGACAGTTTCGGTGATGAGGCGCTAGGTAAGAAGATTGGTGGCGACATCCTCGAGGGTAAGCAGACCTACCTCATGGTGCAGGCTATGAGCCGTGCCTCGGAGGAGGAGCGCGAGGTGTTGCGCACAACGCATAAGAACGAGGCGTTGAGCGATGCCGAGAAGATTGCAACGATCAAGGCGTTGTACGAGAAACTCGATGTTAAGCATGCTACGGAGCAGCAGATAGAGCTACGCTTTGAGCGAGCATTGTCGGTGTTGAACACCCTCTCTATTGGCAACGAGCGCACGGTGCGCCTTGCGGAGTTTGCACGCAACCTTATGGGTAGAAAGAAGTAATGAGTATGATTAGAAGAAAAGATATAGAGATTATGGCCCCTGTGGGGTCGTATGAGGCACTTAACGCAGCGATTAATGCGGGTGCCGATTCGGTATATTTCGGTGTCGAGCAGCTCAATATGCGTGCTGCATCGAGCGTAAACTTCACGCTCGACGACCTCGCAGAGATCGTACGCGTGGCACACGCTGCGGGTGTTAAGACCTACCTCACGGTCAATATCGTTATCTACGACACGGAGATGGAGGTTATGCGTCGCATCATCGACCGCGCAAAGGCAGAGGGTATTGATGCTATCATCGCTACGGACCTCGCGGCAATCCTCTACGCCCGCGAGGTGGGTATGGAGGTGCATATCTCTACGCAGAGCAACATCTCGAATATCGAGGCTGTTAAGTTCTTCTCGCAGTGGGCAGATGTCGTAGTGTTGGCACGCGAGTTGTCCCTCGAGCAGATTGGTTATATCTCTAAGCAGATCGAGGAACAGCGCATCTGTGGTCCCGCTGGCGAGTTGGTCAAGATTGAGATGTTCGCACACGGCGCTATGTGTATGTCTATGTCGGGCAAGTGCTACCTCTCAGAGCATGAGTCGCACAACTCGGCAAACCGCGGTGCCTGCCGCCAGATTTGCCGCCGCAAGTACACCATCACGGATAAGGATAGCGGTCAGCAGCTCGATATTGATGGCCAGTATGTGCTATCGCCCAAGGACTTGTGTACCGTGGACTTCCTCGATACATTCATCGAGGCGGGTGTGCGTGTCTTGAAGATTGAGGGTCGTGCGCGCGGTGGTGAGTATGTTAAGCGTGTGGTGGAGAGCTACGACGAGGCACTCAAACTTTTGGAGGCTGGCCAGTACACACCCGAGAGTGTTGCCCCCATCAAGGAGAAACTACGCACAGTCTTTAACCGCGACTTCTGGGGTGGCTACTATGCCGCTAAGACAATGGTCGAGCACAGCGAGCGATATGGCTCATCTGCAACCCTGAAGAAGGTATATATGGGTAAGGTAACCAACTACTTCAAGCGTATCGGCGTGGCTGAGGTCTTGGTAGAGGCGTGTGAGGTAGCCGAGGGCGATTCTTTGCTCTTTATGGGCGAGAAGACCGGTGTCGTGGAGCAGAAGGCCGAGGGCCTCATGCTCAACGAGCAGCCCACAACCAGCGCAAAGCAGGGTGACTTTATCTCGCTCAAAACTGCATCAGAGGTTCGCCGCGGCGACAAGGTCTACAAAGAGGTGGAAAGATAATTTGTTGTGATAAGGGCGCATCTGCGGCATCGAGCTTGTCCGCTAAATGCTCACATACGCATTAGTATGCTCCGCTTTATCGGACTGCGACTCGCTACCACATCTGCAACCCTTCTGACAACAAATTACGACTGATGAGAACTACTGTAATACCAGAATAATATATAAATACGAAATAATATAAAACCTAAAACTATAAAACTATGTTTAGTAAAGAGACTTATATTGGCCGTCGTGCCGAGTTGGCGCGCCGCGTAGGCAAGGGACTTATCCTTCTTCCCGCAAACCCCGAGGTGCCTAACAACTATCCTAATAACACATACTACTACCGTCAGGACTCTACATTCCGCTACTACTTCGGTCTTGACGTTCCCTCGCTCATCGGTCTTATCGATGCTGAGTCGGGCGAGGCGATGCTCTTTGGTGATGACTTCACCGTTGAGGATATCATCTGGACAGGCCCCATGCCCACAATCGCTGACCAGGCTCGTGAGGTAGGCGTGGAGAAGAGCTACGCACGCAACGACATTCGCGACGTGTTGCGCAAGGCTATCGAGCAGAACCGCCCCGTGCACTACTTGCCTCCCTATCGTGCTGAGCTCAAGATTGAGGTTGCTGACTGGCTCGGCATTCGCCTCGGCATGCTCCACGAGCGCAAGTCGTTGGATTTGATGTTCGCCGTAGCAGAGATGCGCGAGAAGAAGTCTGCAGAGGAGATCGAGGCTTTGGAGCGTGCATTTAAGATTGGCTACCAGATGCACATGACAGCGATGAAGATGTGTCGCCCAGGTGTTGTGGAGCGCGAGATCGCAGGTCGTGTTGAGGGCATCGCAAAGTCGTATGGTCAGGGTGTGTCATTCCCCACAATCGTGACACAGCACGGCGAGATTTTGCACAACCACAACCATGATGGCGTATTGGAGTCTGGTCGCTTGTTGTTGGTTGACGGTGGTGGCGAGTCGGTTGAGGGCTACTGCTCTGACCACACTCGTACATATCCCGTAAATGGTAAGTTTACTGACCGTCAGCGTGACATCTACAACATCGTGCTCAACGCTCACAGCCAGGTTAAGGATATGATTAAGCCAGGTACTATGTATCCCGAGATTCACAAGGCGGCGTATATGTCTTTGGCAGAGGGTCTTAAGGGCTTGGGTCTCATCAAGTCAACTCCCGAGGTTGCTGTTGAGGCTGGTGCTTTGTATATGTTCATGCCTCACGGCTTGGGTCACGGTATGGGTATGGATGTTCACGACTTGGAGAATATCGGTGAGCGCTCGTTCGACTTCTCAACTGTTGCTGAGCGTGCTGCGAAGTCTGCAACATGTATCCACCGTGCTACATGGCGTGTAGAGCCAGGTACTGTTATGTCTGACGAGCCAGGTATCTACTTCATCCCCGCACTCATCGACAAGATGCGCTCAGAGGGCAAGTTCGAGGGTATCGTGGACTACGCTTTGCTCGACACATACCGCGACTTCGGTGGCATCCGCATCGAGGATGACGTATTGGTAACCGAGACTGGTAGCCGCTTCATTGGCGATAAGCTCTTGCCTCTCACTGTCGAGGAGCTTGAGGCTGTTATCGGCAAGGAGTAGTTCGACAATATTATTTAGTTAAGTAGTAGGGGCATGTGTAACCTTTTGGGTAGCATGCCCTATTACTTAAATAGAGGTACGATATTTGTTTCGAGGGCGTGTATCTATTTTGCTTATACAGATATAAGAATATATGATGAAAATATAAAACCACATATCTATTTTTTATATATCTTTGCGGCAGAATAATAACAATAAATACTGAAAGATATGAAAACAGATATTGAGATCGCTCGTGAGACAAAACTTAAAAACATCCGTGAGGTAGCCGCACAGGTAGGTTTCCCCGATGATGAGGTATTCAACTACGGTAAGTACATCGCAAAGGTGCCTTATAAGCTCATCGACGAGCATAAGGTAGCTAAGAGTCACCTTATTCTTGTCACTGCCATCACCGCAACAAAGGCGGGTGTGGGTAAGACTACCGTGAGCATTGGCCTCGGCATGGGTCTTAACCATATCGGCAAGAAGGCTATCATCGCCTTGCGTGAGCCCTCGTTGGGTCCCTGCTTCGGCATGAAGGGTGGTGCTACGGGTGGTGGCTATGCGCAGGTATTGCCCTCGGAGGATATCAACCTCCATTTTACGGGCGACTTCCACGCCATCACATCGGCAAATAACCTTATCGCTGCGCTCTTGGATAACTACCTCTATCACAACCGCTCACAGCAGCCTGGTTTGAAGAAGGTTATGTGGCGCCGCGTGCTCGACATGAACGACCGCTCGTTGCGTAACATCGTATCGGGTCTTGGTGGTTCGGCAAATGGCATTCCCACAGAGACAGGCTTCGACATCACTCCCGCATCGGAGATTATGGCGATCCTCTGCCTTGCGCGCAACGTCGATGACCTCTACGCTCGTATCGGTCGCATCGTGCTTGGCGTGCGCTATGATGACACCCCATTCACTGTCAACGACCTTGGTGTGACGGGTGCAGTAGTAGCCTTGTTGAAGGATGCTATCAACCCCAACCTTGTGCAGACGACTGAGCACAACCCCGTAATTATCCACGGTGGTCCCTTCGCAAATATTGCGCACGGCTGTAACTCGGTGATTGCTACAAAGATGGCGATGAGCCATGCTGAATATACTGTTACAGAGGCTGGCTTTGGTGCCGACCTTGGTGCAGAGAAGTTCCTCGACATCAAGTGCCGCCAGGCAGACTTGAAGCCCGACCTCACGGTCTTGGTAGCCTCTACTCTTGCGCTCAAGATGCACGGTGGTGTGCCCGAGGCAGAGATTAAGTTGCCCAACGCTGAGGGTCTTAAGCAGGGCTTTGCAAACCTCGATCGCCATGTCGCTAACCTCAAGAAGTTCGGCCAGACTGTCCTCGTATGCTTCAACCGCTTTGCAAGCGACACTGACGACGAGATTGCGATGGTTATGGAGCACTGCAAGTCGCTTGGCGTGCGCTGCGTAATCAACAACGCATATGCTGAGGGTGGCGCTGGTGCTGCAGACTTGGCACGTGCCGCAGTGGAGCTTATCGAGACTCAGCCCTCGCAGCCTATCAACTTTGCATACGACCTCGAGGATAGCCTCAAGGAGAAGATTACGAAGGTTGCGAAGAACATCTATGGCGCTGGTAGCGTTGTCTTTGGTCCTCGCGCACAGAAGGAGATTGCTCTTTTGGAGAAGTGGGGCATGGGTAACCTCCCCGTATGTATCGCTAAGACGCAGTTCTCATTCAGTGCCGATGCTAAACGTTACGGTAGCGTTGAGGGCTTCGAGATCAACATCAAGGATATTGAGCTTAACGCAGGTAGTGGCTTCGTTGTGGCTCTTGCTGGTGATATAATGCGTATGCCTGGTTTGAGCAAGAACCCTCAGGCAAGTAATATTCGCCTTGCGGAGGATGGTAATGTAGAGGGTATAGTTTAATTTGTTGTGATAGTCTGACAACAAATTCGACGCTATCAAAAATGTATAACATAAGGGGTCTCCGTATGGTTACCCCTTAATACTATTAATATGAATATATATCTGTTTCCTACTGAACTCGAGGCTAAGGTATTTCGTGCCTTATGTCCTAGTGCTGAGGTTGTTATATCTGGTGTAGGCATGGTCGCCACGGCGGCAGCTATTGCCTCGCTTGATCGTCGTAAACACCTTCTTGCTAACGATGTTGTCGTGCTTGCTGGCATTGCAGGTGCCTATGGCGACAGCGTGGCTGTGGGCGAGGTTGTAGAGGTTATGAGCGAGCAGTGCGTGGACCTCCCTGAGCGCTTTCGTCAGAGATACTGCCAAAAGGTATACCATACGTCGCTACGTCGTGTGACATCAAATACGGTGCATACGATGGGTCTTGACCACATGTCTGCAGATATCGAGAATATGGAGGGTGCCGCGCTCTTCGCTATGGCTGAGGTTGTAGGATTCCGCGCTGTCGAGGTGCGCGCAGTATCTAATCGTGTGGGTGATAGCTTCGATAAATGGGCTGTGGATGAGGCTGTTACGGCTCTTGCTAAGGAACTTAAAAAGCTTGAAGATGAGAAATAATACTCTCAGCTTGGCTATATCGCCATGCCCGAACGATACCTTTATGTTTGACGCTATTGTCAATCGTCGCATCGACCTTGACGGTTTTGATGTGGAGGTTACCTATCTCGATATTGAGCAGCTTAATGCTGCGGCGATGGAGCATAAGTACGACATCACGAAGTGTAGCACGGCTATACTTCGCGCTGTGGGCGATAGATATGCGCTGCTTGATAGCGGCTCGGCACTCGGTCGTGGCAATGGCCCGCTGTTGGTTCGCCGTAAGGGTGAGACTGCGCCACTAAGGCGTATCGCTGTGCCTGGTGAGCATACCACAGCAAATAGACTTGTGGGTAGGCTGTTCCCTGAAATTGAGGAGCGTGTGCCCATGCTCTTCTCGGAGATTGCCGAGGCTGGCGAGTGGTTGGAGATGCCTGCAGACCCCGATATGAGCAAATATCCCAACGCTGTAA
>JAEZPN010000015.1 GCA_023413645.1 Bacteroidota bacterium | reverse complement strand
GCTCTCGGTAGTCCAGATGCCCATAAGCGAGTTGATGTCGTATATCTTCGAGAGTAGTGCGAAAGCCAACTCCTCTGCAAGCTCGGCATTGCGGATGCCACGTGCCCAGAAGGGGAAGTCGTGGATGTCTACCTTTGCGGGTTCAGCGAGGTGGCAGGCAATAAGGCGTAGTTCACGCACCTGCTGCTGGTATAGGTACTTAGCAAAGTCGTGGTCGGGCTGCTCGGTTGCGGCTATCTCGCGAAGCGTAGCGATCGAAACACCATAGTTAAGACCATAGTTCTCGCCATCGGTAGCCATGCTCTCCGACACTGCGCCATTCATCTCTTTGCGCACACGGCCCAAAAGGGCTATCATCCTCTGGGTGTTATCCATACTACTTAGGCATTGTGAAATATACGGTCTCGCCAAACTCGAAGATGGGGAGCACGCGCGTAGCGAGCTTCTCCTGCGCATGGCTCACTACGACAGTAGCGTTGTTAGCATAGCGGTATGCCACAGTGCCCTTTATGTTGCTTGCGGGATATATCATATCCGAAGGCGTGATAGAGACCATAATGATGTCACCCGCCACGTTGTCCTTGGCAAGGAGGCCCTCCTCGCTGTTGAAGCGTGCGATGACAGTGTTAGGCATATCTGCCGATACGGGCATGGTGTAGCGGTGTGTTGTAGTAGTTACGGTGCGTGTACCGTAGAAGAGTTTGAAGTACTCGCCCTCAAGGCGCTCAATCTCCTTAAGTGCTGCCTCGAGTCCTGCGCCATACACGCCATCGCCATACTCACCAAGGATGATATCCAGACGCGCTGTGCGAAGCTCGAAGATACGCTCTGCAGCCTGCTTTGCTGCGCTCTCCTGCGCTATCTCACCCTCTTCAAGGCGGTCTACCGAAACCTCATCACCTGCACTAACAAGACTCTCTGTTGCGGTGTTTGCGGGTGCTGCATAGTAGCATGGGGCATCGAGCACTGCGACGTCACCACCGACGATGTTGTACGATAGGCGGCTAACGAGCGAGGCACGCTTACCGAAGTACTTCTGCGCATAGCGAGCATATACTCCCGCCTCGAACTCCTCGCACTCGACAGTGAGGTCAACGACGAGGGTTGTGGTGGCCTCGCTAACAACGACATTGCCACTCTCCTTGTATGTTCCGATACGTTGCTTTACGACCTGCTGTGCCGAGGCATCCAACGCAAGGGATACAAACACCGCAGCGAGAAGTATAGTAAAAATCTTTTTCATAGCATCAAAAATATTTGTAGGTGCAAATATAGCGATAATTATCGTAGCAATCAAAAATTGAGGTAGAATTCTTCGGTTAAATGGCGATATTCGGGGGCGTAGGAGCCATCCTTAGCCTGAATGGTGAGGCTATCGGCACATGGCATAAGGGGTCTATCCGAGAGCTGGAACTCCATAAGCGTACGCTTGGGAGCCTCTCCCTCACGCGTTACTACATCCGTGATGCGACTAAGCCACAAACGCTCAAAGGCTACACGCCTGAAGGCTGCGGCACACTCCGTGGATAGCACAACACTGAGCCTACCACCAGGCATTAGAAGGCGCTCTGCAGCTGCGATAAGGTCGGCATAGGGCAGCGTGTCGGCATGGCGAGCCATGGCACGCACAGTATCGGGAGAGTGGAGCGATGTGAGGAAGAAGGGCGGATTGCTTACGATATGGTCGTAGCGCACATCGGGGTTATAGCTACGAAGGTCGGCATGTTCGGCACTTAGGCGGTCGTGCCACGCGGTACGCGACATGTTTTGTTGTGCCTCGGTGGCTGCATCCTCCACAATATCAATGCCATGCACACGTGCCGTAGCATTACGCTCGGCACACATGATAGCGACAAGACCCGTGCCCGTGCCGACATCGAGAATGCTACGCGCATCTGCGACATCTGCCCACGCACCCAACAGAACACCATCGGTGCCTATCTTCATCGCCGACAACTCGTCGTGTATTTCGAAGTGCTTGAACCTGAACATGATACGCGCGCCTAAATGTCATCGCCCGAGATGCCGAGGCCAAAGAGCGAATAGTCGTAGCGCACGGGATCGTCAGCATTAAGTTCGCGGAGAGAGGCCGTCAGTTCCTCGACAGCCTTCCAGTCGCTCTGCTTGCGGCTTAAGAAGCCGAGGTTGCGACCCATACGTCCTGTGTGTATATCGAGGGGCATATAGAGTGCCGACATGGGGATACCGCGCCAGAGGCCAAAGTCAACACCCCTATCGTCGTCGCGAACAAACCAACGCAGATACATACACAAGCGCTTGCACGCTGCACCCTTATCTATCGACGAGAGGTGCTTCTCGCAGTGTGGGTCGTGCTCCACAGCGAAGAAGTCGCGCCTAAAGTCCGAGAATACGGGGCGTAGGTCGCCATGCTCCTTGTAGCGCGTCTCGAAGTAGTTACCCACGCTACCCCACGTCTCAATAATATGGCGTAGACCACGCACAAAGTCCTGAAAGTCGACACCATTAAATGTGCGGTGGACATATGTGCGCAGGTACTCCATATCTGCCTCCGTAGCGTTACGCACGAAGTCCTCGGGAGCGTTGTCCATATATCGCATCATGCGGTGGGCGCTCTGCACTATGGCACGGCGGTTACCCCACGCAATGGTGGCAGCGAGGAAGCCTGCAATCTCCCTATCTACGGTGCGTGTGAAGCTATGAGGCACACTGATGGGGTCTGCCTCGATAAAGGTCTCGTTGTTATATCTATCGTGAAGGCGCTCAAGGAGTTCGCGCATCTCCTCGCGGCTCATATCAGAGAATGTTACCATCGCTCATAACGATTTTACGGTCGGAATGCTCGGCAAGGGTCTCGTCGTGTGTTACGATTATGAAGGTCTGGCCAAGACGGTCGCGAAGGTCAAAAAATAGCGACTGTATCTCCTCCCTTGTTGCACTATCGAGGTTACCCGTAGGTTCGTCGGCGAGGACAACAGTGGGGTTATTAGCCAAGGCTCGCGCTATGGCTACGCGCTGCTGCTCACCACCCGAGAGTGCCGAGGGCTTATGCTCGGTACGGTGCGACATACCCACCAATGCAAGGAGTTCCAACGCACGCTTCGAGGCCTCCTCACTACCTACACCCGCGATGAGCATGGGCATCATAACGTTCTCCTTAGCCGAGAACTCTGCAAGGAGGTGGTGGAACTGAAAGACAAAACCTATATGCTTGTTACGGAACTCCGAGAGTTTGGCATCCGAGAGGCCCTGGGGCGATATGCCGTCGATAGTTACGCTACCCGCGTCCGCCTCCATGAGCGTACCGATGATTTGCAGCAGCGTGGTCTTACCCGCGCCACTGGCACCCACAATCGAGACTATCTCGCCACGCTCGACGTTCATCGTTACGCCATGCAACACCTCAAGTGTGCCGAAACGCTTAACTATATTCTCAACCCTTATCATAACCTACTCGTTTATAGTATTTTGCAAGCTCCACAACCTGATGTGTGGCTGCAACATCGTGTACTCTAACTATAGCCTCGCCACCACGCAACGCCTCCCATGCCAAGGCCAAAGAACCAGGCAATGCCTCCTGGGGTGTGATACCCAAGGGACGATATATCATCGACTTACGCGAGAGGCCTATGAGCACGGGATAACCCAAATCTCTCAGGGCAGCAAGACCAGCCAGTAGCATAAAATTCTGCTCCGTGGTCTTGGCAAAGCCGAAGCCTGGGTCGAGGATGATATTCTGGGGTGCTATACCCGCAGCCACAAGCACCTCTACACGCTCACGGAAGTAGTCTACGACACCCTTTGTCACGCCCTCCTCGTACTCCGTAAGGCTCTGCATGGTCTCTGGCGTACCGCGCATGTGCATAGCTACATAGGGCAACCCGAGCTCGGCAACAACGCCGATTATATCTTTGTCGGCCTCGCCAGCCGAGATGTCGTTGACGATAAATGGGCCATACGCCTCGTAGGCTCTGCGCACAATCTCCGCGCGGAAGGTGTCGATAGATACTACAACACCCACCTCGGCATCGCTAACTGCCTGGAGACCCATCTCCACACGTCGCCACTCCTCATCCACCGAGACAACCTCGGCACCGGGTCGCGACGAGTAGCCACCGAGGTCTACAATCGTGGCACCCTCACTTACGGCACGCACGACACTCTCCCTCACCGCATCATGCGACGCATGGCGACTCGAAGCATAGAACGAGTCGGGGGTGAGGTTTACGATAGCCATGACGTGGCTACTCCGTATATCTATTGTCGTGGGGTTTAGAATCATAGCACAAGCGGCGGTGTAGCTGCTCTACATCCTCCTCCAACTCTTCAAGGTCTATATTTACGATGGCGTATTTAGCTCTATCTGTGCGCTCCTCGTCACTCATCTGGTTACGCATGCGCTCCTCAATCTGCTCACGCGAGGCGCCGTCACGCAACATGGCACGCTCCAAGCGTAACTCCTTAGGTGCCATGACTGCAACAACAACATCGACATAACTCTCCAAGCCCGCCTCCAAGAGTATCGCAGACTCCAAGACGACGTAGTTACCCTCCTCGGCCTCTGCCCACGCCGTAAAGTCTTGCATGACGGCGGGGTGGACAATGGCGTTGAGCTTGGCGAGCTCCGCCTCGTTATTAAATACACGCTGGGCAAGCCATGCGCGGTTGAGACCCTCCAGAGTGTAGCACTCCGCGCCAAAGGTCGCAATAAGGGCCTCGCGTAGTGCCGCATTGCTATTCATAAGCTCCTTGGCTCGAAGGTCGGAATTGTAGATGGCAACGCCCCTATCGCTTAGGAGCTTCGCAACCGTACTCTTTCCTGAGCCTATGCCTCCTGTGATACCTACCTTATACATAGCTACTCGACGATTATTGTTTCACCTCCCTCGTAGTTCTCGCTGATGATGGGCACAGAGCCCACCGACACAACCTCGATGTTATCCATGCGCTGCGCGAGTGCCTGCTTCATAGACTCTGCCGTTACGTGCTTGACGCTATGGCCCTGGTTGTCGACCATGGGGGTCTCGAACGACAGGTCCGAGAAGGGGATTACTACCCTACTGTGCTCCGAAAATGTTGTGTAGTGCACGAGGTCGGTGCCCTTACCCTTTATTTTGCATGCTACGTCATACTCCACGTCGTCGATGATAACGGTGACATTGTGGTCGGTGACGTAAGTGTCGCCGAGCTTGGTGATGAACCACAACACGAATGCCGCAACGAGCATCATGATATATACGGGCGAGATACAACTACCTACCCACTTAAAAAAAGTCTTTATCTTCTCCATAGTATGTGCATATATTAGGCAAAGGTAGTAAAAATAATTAGAAATTAGAAAAATCTTATTACTAATTGCTCATTGTGCCGTCTTCTACCACACGGACTACAGCTCATCGCGTAAGGAACTTATCAAGCGCGATATGGCCGTGAGCAGCAGCCAAGAGCAGATAATGGCCATCTTCGAGGCGGAGATTGCCGACAACATCAAAAAGGGTTGGGAGGAGATTGTGTAACGACCAACACACTAATACCATGGCAGATATTGCCACGCAACACCCTGAGCCACAATATGGTGCATCGCTACACCCGCTATAAATAGCAATGGGACTCAAAAAAAAGAGAACCAAAAGTTTGCAAATTAAAAAATGTTGTGTACTTTTGTGCACTCTTTCATAGGAGTAGGGTTTATTATTGCTGTTGTAGCTCAGTGGTAGAGCACTTCCTTGGTAAGGAAGAGGTCACGAGTTCAAGCCTCGTCAACAGCTCAATAATGGGAAGACATCGGTCTTCCCTTTTTTATTTCTATATATCTCTGATATACAGCATATAAAGCTATATTTCAATAGCTAATTCATATCTTATACTATAAGAAAAGAGTTAATTCATTTTCATTTTTCATTTGTATTTTCTATCTTTATGACGAGTAAAACAGAGTAAATACAGAGTAAATGAACTAATCTATGGCTACTTTTAACTATGTACTCGGTCGCAAGAAGGATGATGGCACATATCCGGTCTATCTCAAAATACGCCACCTCAACACAAATACGATGCGTTCGATGGATATGTCTGTTCCAAAAGCGGAGTGGAACGCCAAGGGTCAGCGTATAAGCATAAGGCGTGCGGACACCTACGATGTGCGTACAGAGAAGGAGCGTAATAACGAGTTCCTCGCTAACCTTATGATTAGAGCCAAGGAGGTCGAGAACTTACTCATTAAGCGTGGTGTATTGGGAGAGATGACCGCAAAGGGCATTATGGATGCTATCCTCAACTACTCACCCCACTCAAAGCAGAACGAAGGTGTGGGTAACGGCGACTTCGTGGAGTATTGGAACACCATAGCTATGCAGACTCCGAAGTCACAAGAGAAGTACATCTATGCTCTGAAGAGCCTTGTTAGTTATCAGGTCGCCTGTTGTGGCAAGGATACTATCCTGTTCCGTGACATAACTGTTGATTGGGTTAAGGGTTACCTCTCATACATTCAGGGTGGCGGTTATCAGTATGTGCGTGGTAGCAATCCTCTTAATCTTCAGTCGCTATCTGCTTGGACAGTCAACACCTATGCGAGTTGCTTGAAGAAGGTTATTAACTGCGCTGTGGATGCCGAGAGGGTATCCGAGAGGGTATTGCGTGCGTTCAAGAAGTTTAGGGCGGGCGTGGTACATACACAGCCCTATACTCTAACTATGAACGAACTACGCGCCTTCCTCAACTACCCATTCCCAACGATGCGTCAAAGAATGGTGCGCGACCTTTTTATCTTCTCGTTTTGCTGTATGGGTATGAACCTGACCGACATCTATCAGTTGCAGAAGAAGGCTGTTAAGATGAAGGGCGACACAGGAGAGGTAAAGTATATTAGAGATAAGACAGGCAAGGAGATAATTGTTATGATGAACGCGCACGCCACTCAACTTCAAGGTGTTATCGCTCCATATCTCACGACGAGTCGTGCTAATGTATGGAGTAAGGCTGTTAGTTCAAGTCGCTACTTTGCGTTCGATGCTATATATAATAAGTATCAGACATTTGCGGGCAACATTCAAAAGATAGTCCGAGAGGTTAGAACGATTATGGGCTTCGATGACGAGTTTTGTTTCTATACTGCCCGCCATACTTGGTCAACCTTGATGAGTTCAGAGTATCAATTGGGTCAGGAGTATGTCGATGCGGGGCTTGGGCATTCAAGTAAGAGCGTAGCCGCTAATCACTACATCGCCATCGACTATGAAAAGTTATATGAAGCTCATACGGACATCCTACAACGCCTATTCGAGGATGAAATGTCTACGACTGATTTGATGGAAATAGAAGAGTAATTGTTTTGTGATTTTTAATCTAATATATCCATATTAAGTATTGTGTATCAATCTTTTATGGATATATTTTTATATGGATACACATCTAATTTTATGTCACATAGGAGGGGGTATAGGG
>JAEZPN010000013.1 GCA_023413645.1 Bacteroidota bacterium | reverse complement strand
ACTCACTCTTCGAGGATAACGCTGAGTTCGGTCTCGGTATGCGCGTGGGTGTTGAGAAGATTCGTGAGGCTTTGGCAGATGTTATGCGCAAGGCTATCGCAGAGTGCAACTGCTGCTCTGAGGAGCTCAAGGGTGTAATGCAGGAGTGGATCGATGCTCGTCACCTCGCAGCACAGTCTCGCGAGATCACATCACGCCTCTTGCCTATGGTTGAGGCTTGCCAGTGCGACGCTTGCAAGACTATCGTAGAGTATAAGGATTGGCTCGTTAAGAAGTCACAGTGGATCTTTGGTGGTGACGGTTGGGGCTACGACATCGGCTTCGGCGGTGTTGACCACGTACTCGCATCTGGCGAGGATGTGAACATCCTTATCGTTGATACTGAGGTTTACTCTAACACTGGTGGTCAGTCATCAAAGTCTACTCCTATCGGTGCTGTGGCTAAGTTCGCATCTGCAGGTAAGCGCATCCGCAAGAAGGATATCGGTGCTATCGCCATGACTTATGGCTACGTATATGTTGCTCAGGTATCTATCGGTGCTTCACAGCAGCAGCTCTTCAACGTGCTTAAGGAGGCTGAGGCATATCCCGGTCCATCACTCATCATCGCATACGCACCATGTATCAACCACGGTATCAAGGGTGGTATGACACGCACACAGTCTATCGGTAAGCAGGCTGTAGAGTGTGGTTACTGGCACCTCTGGCACTACAACCCCCAGCTCGAGGCTGAGGGTAAGAACCCCTTCGTTATGGACTCTAAGGAGCCCGACTGGAGCAAGTTCCGCGACTTCCTCATGAAGGAGGTACGTTACACTTCTCTTAAGAAGGCCTTCCCCGCAGAGGCAGAGCAGCTCTTCGAGGCAGCGGAGGAGAATGCTAAGTGGCGTTACAATTCTTACATCAACCGCACAAAGTAATTTCTCACGATAAGGCAGCATCTGCTGCCGCTAACAAAAGAAAATGTGAATGGGCAGTACGCTTAAGTACAGCCCATCCACATTTTTTTTGCCGAGCGTTGCATCTACTACCTTCTCCTGAGAAATTTAATTTCTTGTGATAAGGGGTCGATTGCGGCCCCTAACAAAAAATGCCGTCAATGGGATGTACACCTAAGTACTACCCATCGACGGCATTTTTGCCGAGTGTTGCACTCGGCACCCTTCTGACAAGAAATTAGGTCTCGGTGCTGATGCAGTTATAATAAGTGAGTCTCTTATCTCTCTAAATTCCTTAACTTCCTTAACTTCCCTAATCTCCTTAACTTCCCTAATCTCCTTAATCTCTCCTACCTCTCTCTCTTGATGGCATCCTCGGCGGTCATCGTAGTAACCAGCACCACACCATTAACGCCCCTGAAGCCATACATATTCGAGCCCTTGATGATCTCTACAGACTTGACATCGTAGACGCTGATAAGCTCCAGACGTGTCTCGATGCCGTCACACAATATAAGCACCGCAGAACTGCTGTTTATGGAGTTCTGCGTTCTCAGGCACAGCTCACCATTTATATATCGTAGGCCTGGGTAGCACATCATAATAGCATCCTGCAAGTTGCTACAGCCCGTAGCGCGAAGTCTATCGCCCGAGATGCCCGAAGAGAAGTCTGTGCTCTCGCGGCGGTTCACATAGCCAAAGCCGTAGTTCATAAGCTCTTCGGACTCCTTGGCATGGTAGACCTTGCCCTCCTCCAGCCACTCAACCTCTATGCTGCGGCGACCCTCGAGGGGTATGGTGAGGGTGTCGCGCTTGAAGATGATTTGCAGCGTGTCGTCGGGCTTAATATTCGTAAGACCGAAGCGACCTTTACCGTCGGCGCGTGTATGTTTGTCGCTGCCCACAACGCGCACCGTAGCTTTGATGCCCGAACCATCGGCACGTGTAATACGACCGTTAAACGGTTCATCTGCCAAGGCCATGTTGAGCGTTAAAACTGCTGCAAGGAGTAGTACGATATGTCGCATAGTAGAGTTTGTTTTATGTTTCTGTTGTTGTAAAGTTACGTAATATTTACGAAAAAATGGAATATTGACGAAAAAATTGTTATTCCTAAAAAGATTTATTATCTTTGTAGTATTGAACGAATATCTTTAACAATAAAAAAATAATACATTATGAAAGAGGCTATTGCAATTCTCACTGGTGGCGGTCCTGCTCCCGGTATGAACACCGTTGTTGGCTCTGTTGCCAAGACATTCCTTGCAAAGGGTTATCGTGTTATCGGTCTTCACTACGGCTATTCGGGTCTTTTCAACCCCAATCCCCGCTTCGAGGACCTCGATATGTTCCGCGTAGACTACATCTTCAACCAGGGTGGTTCTTACCTCACTATGAGCCGCTTCAAACCCACAGATGAGGACTTCGAGAAGAACTTCAACCTCGACTTCTTCAAGGAGAACAACATCAAGCTCCTCGTTACAGTAGGTGGTGACGACACAGCGTCAACTGCAAACCGCATCGCTAAGTTCCTCGAGGCTAAGCAGTATCCTATCGCTAACATCCACGTTCCTAAGACCATCGACAACGACCTTCCATTGCCTGCAGGTATGCCTACTTTCGGCTACCAGTCTGCAAAGAACGCTGGCTCTGTAATCGGTCGCGCCGTATATAACGATGCTCGTACATCGGCTAACTGGTTCGTAGTAGCAGCTATGGGTCGCTCAGCAGGTCACCTCGCATTCGGTATCGCATCTGCTTGCCACTACCCAATGATTATCATCCCCGAGATGTTCAACAAGACAAAGATTACTATCGACAAGATCATCAGCCTTATCATCTCGGCTATCGTGAAGCGTAAGCTCCTCAAGATGGACTACGGTGTTGCAATGGTATCTGAGGGTGTATTCCACGCACTCGACCAGGAGGAGATCCTCAAGTCTGGTATCCAGTTCTCATACGACGACCACGGTCACCCCGAGCTCGGTAAGGTATCTAAGGCTGAGATGTTCAACACACTCCTCGAGAAGCGTTGCAAGGCTCTCGGCATCAAGGTTAAGTCTCGTCCCGTAGAGATTGGCTACGAGGTACGCTGCCAGACACCTTGTGCTTTCGACCTCGTATACTGCTCACAGCTCGGTATGGGTGTATATAAGCTCTTCTCTGAGGGTAAGACAGGTTGTATGGTTTATATCAGCCAGGAGGGTTACGTATCTCCTCTCTACCTCAAGGATCTTCAGGATCCCGAGACAGGCAAGATTCCTCCACGTCTCGTAGACATCAACGCAGATAAGATTCACCAGGTTATCGACAACCTTATGCACTACATCACTCCCGCAGATTACGAGGCAGCTAAGGCTTACCTCCCCAACCCTGAGGAGTATGATTTCCGTAAGATTCTCAACTGGTAATTTCGCACGATAAGGCAGCATCTGCTGCCGCTAACAAAAGAAAATGCGAATGGGCAGTACGCCATAGTACAGCCCATCCGCATTTTTTTTGCCGAGCGTTGCATCTACTACCTTCTCCTGCGAAATTGAATTTCTTGTGATAAGCCGCAATCTGCGGCACATCCCTAAAAGTAAACCACCTTGGGCTGTACTATTATGTACTATCCCAAGGTGGTTTCTTTTGTGATGCACCACATCTCACAGCTTCTGACAAGAAATTTGGCCTTTCCGCTAATGTAGTCTAATCAAAAAAAACTACCCCTTCCTCAGTGGAAGGGGTAGTTCATTCTATAGCGTCTCGCGCTCTTAGATCGAGATGTTCAAAATCTCGAGCTTAAGCATGCCTGCGGGAACCTGAACCTCGACAATCTCGCCGACCTTCTTGCCAAGCAATGCCTTAGCGATAGGGGTGCCGATAGCGAGCTTACCCTCGCGCAAGTTGGCCTCGTTCTCTGAAACGATGGTGTACTCAACCTCGCGCTTTACGTTGTGGTTCAAGAGCTTAACGCGGCTCAAAATCTGTACCTTAGAGGTGTCAATCTTTGTCTCGTCGATGATGCGTGCCTTAGAGAGTGTGTTCTCGAGCTGTGCGATGCGCATCTCCAAGAGGCCCTGAGCCTCGCGTGCTGCATCATACTCGGCATTCTCCGAGAGGTCACCCTTGTCGCGTGCCTCAGCGATAGCGGCAGCTGCAGCGGGGCGCTCAACCGATACCATGTGGTGGAGCTCCTCCTTAAGTTTGTTCATTCCCTCAGCTGTGAGGTAGATAATCTCATTACTCATAATATATACTTTTTTTAATTTTGTCTCTTTCATGGAGTTTTCGCCAGGTACAAAAAAAAATATGAATCCCGATCCTATTAAAGATCAGAACTCCAAAATTGTACCCTTTACGATACCTCCTCTAAATACACTACAAAGGTACTTTAAATTTTTGAAAGAACAAATTTTTTTGGCACAAAGTATGCCGCAACGGGTAAATCAATCAACTAAATTCGATTATTTATATGTATTACCACCCAAAGCATCACCATTGCGCCGAAGAGCTACTTATCTTACCCTCAACGATATTCAGTTCGCTCATCGCCGACCTGCAACACGCCCGCGAGACGATAGACATGGAGTACTACATCTTTGCTAACGATCGCACAGGGCGACTCTTCGCCGACATACTAAGTCGCAAGGCACGCCAAGGTGTGCGTGTGCGTCTTATTGTCGACGGCTACGGTTCGCGCACCCTCAGTCGTGAGCTACGTCGGGCGTTACAGCATAGTGGCGTGGAGGTGCAGTCACACAGTCTAATGCGTCACCGTCGCTACCACCGCAAGATGGCTATCATAGACGGTAGCATTGCCCATATCGGGGGTATCAACATTGCCGATAGGTATGCCGTGGGTAACGCCCTCGGCAAGTGGTACGATGTGCAGTTGCGCCTTATGGGTGGGGCGGTGGGTGCCATATCACGTCTCTTCGACTACGATGCCTATATTAGTGAGGGCATCGACTGCGAGGTGCCTATGTCGTATCAGAATGCGGGGTTGGAGGTTGTGTGGTCGGAGAATAGAGGTGGTAGGGCGATGTCGGAGCTCCTCGCGAGGACGATAAGCCATGCGCATCGTTCGCTAATCTTCACCACGCCCTACTTCATGCCGCCACAGAGCGTTATGGAGGCTATATCTCGTGCCATAGAGCGGGGCGTGAAAGTGACGCTTATCGTTCCCGAGAGGTGCGACATATGGCTTCTCGACCATGTTATGCGTAGGCACATTGCCCAGGCGGTGGAGTGTGGCATAGATGTTCGGATATGTCGTAGAGCGTTTCTCCATGCTAAACTCGCCGTGGTGGATGGTAAGAGGGTAGTGGTGGGTAGTGCTAACCTCGATGCTCGCAGCCTCTGCCACAACCGAGAGATTATGGTTGCGACACAGAATAGAGCCGTCGTAGAGAGTGCCGAGCGCTTTATAAGGGATATGTTAGACCTTTCGACAGAGCCAACATCGCGTGATACACGTTCGCATATTCCCGCCTTTCTATGTCGCCCTATAGAGGGGTTGCTATAAAAGTGAGAGTGCCGTTGATGCAATATCAACGGCACTCTCTATATATAAAGGTGTCCTAATGTGTCGTTAGGATTATGCCCACTTAACGAGCGCGAAGTCCATACGGTGCTCGAGCTTGTCGTTAGATGGGAAGATACGCAATGCCACGTCGAACATACCTGTCTGCTCGGGAGCGTAGTCCAAAGCCAAGGTAACAGTGTTACCCTCCTCGGCTACAACCTCCAAGCGGCGTGTCTCAACGACATTAGCTGCCTGGCCTGCCTCGATCTGAGTTGCCACAACGAGCTCTGCGCCGATATCCTCCTTGTTCAAGCCTGCGAGGTCGATAGTAAGCTCGAAGCGGTACTTCTTACCTACGTACATTGCCTCAGACTCGATCTCGGCACGCTTAACATCAAGGATAGCGATGTTATCCCATGCTGCAGATACCTTACGCTTCCAAGCAGCGATCTGGCGAGCCATCAAGTAGTTGTTGTCAACGATGAGGCCCTTACGCTGGGCGAGCTTGTTGTAGAAACGCTCCTCGTAGTCGATAAGCTGACGGTTCATTGTGAAGTTAGATGCGATGTCTGCAACGCACTTCTTAACAGCGTGAACCCACTTGTGAGGTACGCCATCCTCGTCGCGGTCGTAGTACAAAGGTACGATCTGCTCCTCGATAGTGTTGTAGATCATCTCTGCATCGAGCTCATCCTGGAAGCGCTGATCAGCGAATGAACGCTCCATAGGAAGCATCCAACCAGCACCCTCCTTGTAGCCCTCAACCCACCAGCCGTCGAGAACTGAGAACTGCATAACACCGTTCATAACGCACTTCTCGCCTGATGTACCTGACGCCTCCAAAGGACGTGTAGGTGTGTTGAGCCATACGTCAACACCCTGTACCATGCGGCGTGCAAGCTCCATGTCGTAGTTCTGCAAGAAGACAATCTTACCTACGAACTCGGGCATTGCAGATACCTCCACGATACGCTTGATAAGATCCTGACCGGGCTTATCGTTGGGGTGAGCCTTACCTGCGAAGATGAACTGTACGGGGCGCTCCTTGTTGTTTACCAACGCTGAGAGACGCTCGAGGTTGGTGAAGAGCAAGTAAGCACGCTTGTATGTAGCGAAGCGACGTGCAAAACCGATAGTAAGTACATCGGGCTTGATGCTCTCAGTAACCTGTACCATCTGGCGAGGTGACTGCAAGCGTACCTGTGTAGGATCGCTATAGCGCTTGCGGATGGTCTTGATAAGACGCTCCTTGAGGACCATACGCTCGTTCCAGAGCTCTGTATCGTCGATCTTGTGTACGTTCTGCCACTCGGGGATGTTGTATGTGTGACCCTCGAACGCATGGCCGAAGTACTTAGCGTAGAGACGGCGGAGGTTCGATGCTACCCATGTTGGGAAGTGAACACCATTAGTTACATAACCGATGTGGAGCTCGTTCTTGAAGTAACCGGGCCACATGTTGCCGAGGATCTCCTTAGATACCTCGCCGTGCAACCATGACACACCGTTAACCTCCTGTGAGAGGTTACATGCCAAAACTGACATTGAGAACTTCTCGTTGGGGTCGTTGGGGTTGGTCTTACCGAGGTTGATGAACTGATCCCATGTGATGCCGAGTACGTCGGGGTAGTGTGACATATACTGACGAATCATCGACTCGGGGAATGCATCGTGACCTGCGGGCACGGGTGTATGTGTAGTAAACAACGATGATGAACGTACTACCTCCATAGCCTCAGAGAACGAGAGACGCTTCTTAGCGATGAGGTTGCGGATACGCTCAATGTTGATGAAGGCTGCGTGACCCTCGTTGCAGTGGTAAACCTGCTGCTTGATGCCCATCTTTACGAGGGCGCGGATACCACCGACACCGAGCAAGATCTCCTGCTTCAAGCGGTTCTCCCAGTCGCCACCGTAGAGGTGGTATGTTACCTGACGGTCCTCCTCGAGGTTTGCCTCGTAGTCAGCATCCAAGAGGTAGAGGTCTGTACGACCTACCTGGCACTTCCAAACGCGTGCAGAGAGTGTGCGGCCAGGGAACGCTACCTGTGTAGTGATCCAGTTGCCATCCTCATCGCGTACGGGAGAGATAGGAAGCTTGAAGAAGTTCTGTGCCTCGTATGTAGCCTCCTGAGCACCCTGTGCCGAGAGACGCTGTGTGAAGTATCCGTAGCGGTACAAGAGACCCACTGCTACCATGCCTACGTTGCGGTCTGAAGCCTCCTTGAGGTAGTCACCTGCCAAGATACCGAGACCACCAGAGTAGATCTTAAGTGTTGAGTGCAAACCGTACTCCATAGAGAAGTAAGCAACCTTTGCGTGCTCAGGTGCTGGCTTCTCGGCCATGTACTCGGTGAACTCCTTATATACTGCATCCATGCGTGCAAGGAACTCCTTGTCGTTGCAGAGCTCCTCGCAACGTGTTGTTGTGAGCTTATCCAACAAAACGATAGGGTTGCGGTCAACCTTTACCCAGAGCTCGGGATCTACGCTCTCGAACAAGTCGCGTGCAGAAACTGTCCAGCACCACCAGAGGTTGCGTGAGAGCTCCTCGAGGGCCTTAAGACGTGCAGGGATACCCTTCTCGACCATGAGACGGTGCCATGAGGGACGGTTTGATGTGAGCTGCTGGCGTACGAAGTTGATCTGCTCAGAGCGGTCGCCACCGTCGATAAGAACACGGTTAGTGCGTGATACAGAGTTGTCGATAGCCTCCTCGTAAGCCTGCTTATACTCCTTGAACAAGCGCTTCCAGAGTGCTGTGTTCGAGATCTCCATAGCGCCCTTGCGTGCCTCAGCATACTCCTCAGCATTCATATCCATATAGTGCTTGAGGATGTCAGTGATCTGAAGTACTACCTCGCGAGTGTTGTAGTCGTCACGACGTACGATGTCTACGCCCTTGTGCTCAGCCTGCTTTGCTACCCACATACCGAAGCCTGCAAGAGTAGTTGTAACAGTAGGAACGCCGTAAGCTACAGACTCGAGAGGAGTGTAGCCCCATGGCTCGTAGTATGATGCGAAGATTGTGAGGTCAACACCTGCCAACATGTCGTAGTAGGGCATGTTGAAGATGCCGTCGTTGCCGTTGAGGTATGTAGGCACGAAGAGAACCTTCACGCGTGAAGCAGTTGTAGAGAGGATGCTACCCTCGATAGACTGAGATACCTGATCCCATGCCTCTGCCTCGAGATGGTGTGTGAGGTAATGCTTCTGTGCGGGGTCGATAGCGTTGTTGCTGTCTGCAAGGTGCTGTACGAGGTCCTCGCGAGCACCTGTAGTAGCTGCGGGAACAGCGATAACAGCCAATACATCACGGTTGATGTTGCTTGTTGCGAGCTGCTTGAGTGACTCGAGGAATACGTCGAGACCCTTGTTGTGGAACTCGTAACGACCGCTTGAAGCTACGATGAGTGTATCCTCAGCGAAGTCGTAGCCCCATGTAGCGCGTGCTACGTCGATGAGCTTGCGGCGTGATGCTGCGCGTACCTCTGCGAGCTTTGCCTCAGCGGGTACGAAGCCGTTCTCGAAGCCGTTAGGAGTGATGCGAGTAACCTCGCGGCCGAGCAAGTAGCGGCACTCGTTAGCAGTGATGTCGCTAACTGTGAGGAAGGCATCAGCATATGTAGCACCAGCCTTCTCCAAAGAGTGCTTTGCCATTACGTTGAACTGGCGTGCGAGCTCATCAGCGTTGAACTTGTGAAGATCGTTGTAGAGGGGCAAGCGGTTACCTGCGATGCAGCGACCCATAACTGTTGCGTGTGTAGAGAAAACGGTTGCAACATAGGGCGCGTTGTCGTGCAAGTAGAGTGAACCTGCTGCAGCCATCCACTCGTGGAAGTGTGCCACGATCTTGTTCGATGGCTGGCACATAGTCTCTGCGAACGATGCGATAACAACACCTGCTGCGTGGCCGAACAATACGGGCTCTACATAGTCCCACTGACCTGAGAGTGAGTCTACGTTGTAGGCCTCCCAGAGCTGCTTGAGGATGTTGTCCTTCTCGCGGATGAATGACTTAAAGTCGATAAGGATTGCGATGGGTCTGCTCTCGATTGCCCAACGACCGATGCGAACGCGTACACCCTTGTTGTAGAGTGACTCACGCCATGCTGCCATGAGCGTTGTGTCCTCCTCGAACTCTGGGCTAACGTAGTCTGACGAGAAGTCGGGGCCGATGGTGATATACTTATCACCGAGCTCGCGCTTCACTGTTGGTGCCTTCGAGGCGATAACGGTGTGAATACCGCCCACCTTGTTGCACACCTCCCAACTAACCTCGAACAAGTAGTCAGGAGTCAAATTTACATTACTCATATTAGTTTTTTATTAAAATAATTTTTCTAACTATCACCCTTGCAAACTCTCTCATTTCCCGAGTGCCTCTCGGCGTTGAAACCTCTTGATATCCAAAAGTTACCGCCGCAAAAGGGTATGGTTAATCAAATTGCAAAGATAGCAAAATTATCTAAAGTAGGGAAATATTTATTAAGTTTTTTTAATAAATAATAGCAATAACCTCCCGAACGGGCATTTTTGGGTGCTGAATGGTATGATTTTATAGCCCAAATGCTACATTTTTTCAGCGAGCGCCACCTTTTTGCGGAGGCGAAGGGCTGTCATAAGGGCAGCGGAGCTTAGTCCAATGATAAGACCAATGACCAATCCGCGACATTGCATATCGAAGTTATAGGCTAAGAGAATGCCTATGGGGATGTTCAAAACGAGGTAGCTGCAAAGCACGATGGGCATGATAATCTTGACATCCTGCATACCGCGCATCATGCTGATTGATAGGCCCTGAATGGCATCCGAGAACTGGTATATAGCGATGAGAAGCATAAGCTCTGCTGTAAGGGCTAAGACCTCTGTGTTGTCGGTAAATATCGTTGCAATAGGCTGGCGCAAAGTGACAAATATAATCGCCATAAGCGTCGCCCATAGTAGCCCGAGGTGGTATGTTGCAGCCACTGTGGGGCGTAGCTCGTGGATGCGGCGGTTGCCGTGGATGTGCGACACGAGGATTGTGGCAGCAGAACCTATCGCCACGGTAATCATCCACGCCACGTTGGCAATGCTAAAGGCTGCCTGCATTGCGGCTCCCGAATTTGCGCCAAACGAGAGTGCGAGGATAGATGTGAGGATAAAGGCTGCCGACTCCAAAATCATTTGGAACGATATAGGGTAGCCTATCTTTATTAGTGACGATATATGTTTGAGTGTTACAGCCTTACGGCTAAAGAATGCACGGTATATGCGCAGGCGTTTCCATATGAAGAATACCGAGATAATGGCGCACATCTGGCCTGTGCGTGCAATAAGTGTGGCGAGACCGGCACCCTCTGCGCCCATAGGTTCTAAACCGCACTTGCCGAAGATAAATATGTAGTTGAGTGCCACGTTGGCGATGTTGCTTAGGAGTGTTATCCACATCGCAATCTTCGTATTGCCCAAACCCTCCAAGAACTGCTTGATAGCGAGGAATATCATCAGCGGCATGATGCTCCATATGAGCATGTCGTAGTAGGGTAGCGCCATCTCCGCAACTGCCTCCACGTTCATATCGGGGGTAGACATCCACCTGCCCAACACCCCGATAAATGGTCTTAGTGCCACTGCTATAGCCGTGGCTACAACGCCAATAGCTATTGAGTAGACGATGCCATTAAGGAAGAGGTGACCCACCTTGCGCCTGTTGCCGCGCGCATAGTGCTCGCCTACGAGTGGCGTGATAGCCATTGCAAGACCCATCGCCGCGAGGTATATGAGTAGGAATAGGGAGCTACCCAACGACACCGCCGCCAGGGGCACGGGGTCCTCACCGCCATACTGACCCACCATTGCCGAATCGGCAAACTGCGTGGTGAGCTGCCCCGCTTGTGCTATGACAACGGGTAGCGCGAGTGTTAGCAGTCGCTTGTAGTATGGTGTGTATTTTGTGAGTAGGCTCATTCGAGCCGCAAAGATAATAAAAAAGTTGTTACTTTGTTGTGATAACAGCGCATCTACTGCCGCTAACGAAATATCGAGGCAATGAGCAGTACGCTTTAGTACAGCCCATCGCCTCGAATTTCGCCGAGCGTTGTATCTACGCTATTCTGACAACAAAGTGCCCTGAAGATCTCAATGCAAATAGAACTGCTATTTTAAAAATTTAAGTTTGGGTTAGTAGTTTTTACATAGTTTGTTCTATAATAAAAATATAAAAACAAAATAAAAGGTGGAAATCATTTGAAATGACTTCCACCTGCTATATAAGAACCATGGTCTACTTATCGTCGGTCTTATAACCTATTGGTTTGCGAGGTTGGGGTGTGGATTGAGACTTTATAGAAAGAGCGGCGATAGCTTGGTAGATGTTGTCAATCTCCTTGCGCATATCCTCAGATAAATCGTTAATAGCCTCCATATTCTCCTCATCATTACGCTCCAAGAGGGTTAGTTTAGTACGAATCTCAGTCAGTTCGGCATTAACGGTTGTTGTATTAGTGATGTAGTTGCGCATGGCTACAAAGGCGCGCATTATGGCAATGCTTACCTTGACAGCTGTTTCACTCCTCAAAATGGCAGAGAGCATTGAGACGCCTTGCTCAGTAAAGGCATAAGGCATAGTTCGCGTACCACCCCATCTTGAAGTCACAATTTGTGACCTCAAGTTAGCAAACTCTGATTCGTTGAGTTGAAACATGAAATCCTCTGGAAAACGCTCTAAATTACGCTTTACTGCTTGATTCAAAGCTTTGGTCGGTACATTATACAACTCTGCCAAATCTCTATCGAGCATAACACGCTCACCTCTAATTTCGTATATTTTATTTTGGATTACTTGTAACTCCATAATGCCGATGTAATGAGTATATGCAAATATACAAAATTTTTCAGTCACAACAAAATAAAAGGTGGAAATCATTAATGACTTCCACCTTCTTATGTGGTTATATATAACGTCATTGCGAGCTCATGGAATGAGCGTGGCAATCTTTCTTTTATAAACCCCAACATCGAAAGATTCCCACAGTCCCTGCGCTCCTTCGGAATGACGTAGTCGTGATGTCCTACAAGAACAACTTCACGCCGAAGAAGTAGGTGCGGGGAAGGGCGGGACCATAGATATACGCCGAGTCACGGCCTGCACCCATGTCGATATCGCGCTGATATGAGTCGAAGATATTCTTCATGCCGGCGTTAACCTCCAAGTTCACGACATTCGACAACGAGAAGGTGTAGCTGAGCTTGAAGCCGAAGTCCCAGAATGACTGTGTGCGTGTCTCGGAGTCGGGGTGCTCAGTGCCAAAGATGTCGGTATATGCCGAGTGCTGAACAAGCATAGGACCAGTATATGTGCCGAACAATGAAGCGTTGAACTTCTTGGTAATAAAATACTTGGCGTTGAGGTAGCCGTAGTGGTCGGGCGAACGGAACATAGTGCGCTGTGCCTCGACATCCTCGCTCCACTTCTCGGGTTCTACATAGAGGCTCTTCTGGAAGGTGTAGCCGAGCTGCACATCGAAGGTGTTGGGGATGCCGAGTTTGACCTCCGCGGTGATACCACCGATGCGCGCGCCCGCAGCATTGCGGCGTGTCTTATAGATGAAGTGGTTGCCCTCGTCGTCGGTGCTCTCGCCAGTCTTCTCGAGCGTAAATACATCGTCGAGCATGGTGTAGAAGCCCTCCACGAGGAAGTTGGTCTGCAGGCGACCGAACGAGTGGTAGTAGTCTGCCGATGCGCTGAACGAGTGCGAGAACTCGGGGCGTAGGTTGGGGTCTATCTCAATGATAGATACCGAGTGGTTGAGGGCGTCGATATGCAAATCCTCGTTATATGCCTGTGGCGCGCGGTAGCCGCTTGAGTATGAAAGGCGCAAACCGAGGTCCTCGATGGGGCTATAGCGCACATTCGCACGGGGCGCGAAGATGGGGCGGTCGATCATGTTGTGCTTGTCGAGGCGGAAGCCGATGAGGAAGTTAACCTTGTCGCTCTTCCACTCGTTCTGCGCAAAGAGACCGATGGTCGAGGTCTGCTGGTCGAGGCGACGCTGTGTAGCAATGTAGTAGTCGTTCAACGAGTTATAGTTGTACTCAACGCCCGCTGTAAGCTCCGCGGGGAGACCCGCTTTGTAGTTGTGGGTGTACTGACCGCCCGCAACGAAGGTCAAGTCCTTGGTTGTGCCATAGGCATCGGGGTTCATGTCGGCGCCGAAGTATGTTGCGCGGCTGATGCCCTGTGCCGAGGTGTAGATGCTCGCGCGGTGACGCATATTGGGGAAGTAGTCGAACTTGAGGCTACCGCCGTCGATGTTATGGTCAATCTGCTCGCAGATGTACGACATGTGGGGTGCGCCATCGAGGTTGTCGCCACCACGGCGGAAGTCGTGGATGTGGTGGTACTCACCCGTGATGCGCGAGTGTGCCGAAGTCTTGTAGTAGGCGCGGAAGCCCACGGTCTCGGAGCGTAGGCGGGTGATATCCGAGAAGCCGTCGTCGTTGCGGTCGTAGCCGTCGCGATACTTCACCTGGCCGAAGACATAAGCACCGAGTTTGTAGTCGTCCGACACGAAGGCGCCACCTAGCGAGGTGTTGATGTCGGGAGTGCCATCCTCCATAATATTTGTGGTATTAGAGAGCGAGAGGGTGTTGCGCACGGGGTCCTTGGTGATGATGTTCACCACGCCACCGATAGCGCTCGAGCCGTAGAGTGCCGAGCCACCGCCACGGATGACCTCCACACGCTCAACCATCGCCACGGGCATAAGGTCGAGACCATAGACGCCAGCCAACGACGAGAAGATAGCGCGGCTGTCGAGCAAGATCTGCGAGTACTGACCCTCGAGACCGTTGATGCGGAGCTGTGGCGCACCGCAGTTGCCGCAGGTGTTCTCCACGCGGAGTCCCGACTGGAAGTTCATAGCCTCGGAGAGGTTTGACGATGCAGTGCTCTCGAAGAGCTTTGCCGATGCTACGTTTACGACGGTGGATGTCGTGCGGCGGTTTGTCTCGTTACGTGTTGCCGAGACTACAACCTCATCGACCATGGTATTTGCCTCGTCGAGCGTGAAGTTTAGCTCTACGGATGTTGCTGACTTGATGTTGAGCATAAGCTCCACGTTCTCGTAGCCGATTGCCGATACGACAATCTCCTGCTCACCCACGGGGAGGTTGTTCAAGATGTAGTGTCCCGAGCTGTTTGCTGCGCAACCGATGGTCGTGCCCTTGATTGCTACGGTAGCGTAGGGGATATGCTCCTTTGTCTTAGCATCGAGCACATGACCAAAGAGGTTAGAGTCTGAATCCTTGCTTGTTGTGCTGCGGATGATCTGCACGTTGGGGGACTGGGGTATGTCGATTGTAGCGCTTGCTACGAGGGGTAAAACTGCGAGTGTAAGGATTAATAAAAGTCGCTTCATTGTGTGTTACGTGTTTATATCTGTTTACGGTGCAAAGGTATAGACGTGACGTAGGCGGTGCAATCGCCTAATCGCGGTAAAAACGTGGTGTCGCACCCCTAAATGAGGGGGTGTAAATGTGAAAATGTCTGTGTGTTGGGGCGTTTTATGCCTTTGCGGGCGGGGCACGTAACGAGTAGTGAAGCTGGGTGCGCTCCAAGATGTGGCTGTCGAGCGCCTCCTCGGCTGCGGCTATCTCTATCGAGTATGGTTCACTGCTTGCCATGCTCTCCACGATAAGGGCATCGTGGATGGGAGCATCGTTAAGAAGTAAAATATGTCCGCGCGTATGCGAGTGCGCGCTCGAGGGGTTGTAGGGGTGAGAGTGGACAATCTCCGTACCCTCGATGTTGTGGCTATGTATGAAGAGAGTGGTTGCCGTTACGTTGAACAGCAACACAGCGAGCATGAGCACGCCAAATAACCCTCTTCTTCTCTCTATAGCCATCTATGTGTGTGGTATCGGTTATACCTCCGATGAGAACTTGAATGTGATATCCTTGAAGTTCTCCTGAGCAATAGCCAAGGCGTAACTTGTGTCGGCGAGGAATACGTCGCGACCATGCTTATCTACGGCCATGTTGGTATGCTTACGGCGCTTGAAGTCGGCGAGCTGCTCTGCATTCTCCGACTCAATCCAGCAAGCCTTGTGGATGGAGATAGGCTCCCAGCGACACTTAGCACCATACTCATGCTCCAAGCGATACTGGATAACCTCGAACTGGAGAGCACCCACTGTGCCGATAATCTTGCGGCCGTTGAGTGACGAGGTGAAGAGCTGTGCCACACCCTCATCCATAAGCTGGTCGATACCCTTTGCGAGCTGCTTGAACTTCATAGGGTCGGCATTCTCGATGTAGCGGAAGTGCTCGGGCGAGAATGAGGGGATACCCGTGAACTTGAGCTTCTCACCCTCGGTGAAGGTGTCGCCAATCATAAAGGTACCTGTGTCGTGCAAACCTACGATATCGCCAGGGAATGCCTCGTCGATAACCGACTTCTTCTCGGCCATGAAGGCTGTGGGTGATGAGAACTTAAGCTGCTTGCCACTGCGCACATGGAGGTAGTTCTTGTTACGCTCGAACTTACCCGAACATATCTTCATGAAGGCGATACGGTCGCGGTGATTGGGGTCCATGTTGGCGTGAATCTTAAAGATGAAGCCTGTGAGCTTATTCTCCGAGGGCTCCACCATGCGTGTTGCGGTGGTGGCGTTGCGGGGTGATGGGGCGATGCGAATGAAGCACTCCAACAACTCGCGCACACCGAAGTTGTTAACTGCCGAGCCGAAGAATACGGGGGCGAGCTCACCTGCGAGGTAGTCCTCACGACGGAAGGGCTCGTAGACGCCCTCCACGAGGTCTACGTTCTCGCGAAGCTGTGTTGCGAAGCTCTCGCCGATATACTGCTCAATCTCCTTTGATGCGAGGTCCGAGATGTTTACCGTCTCGGCATCTGCTGTCTGACGCTCGTCAGAGGTAAAGAGCGAGAGGTTCTTCTCGTAGATGTTATATACGCCCTTGAAGGTATCGCCTGAGGAGATGGGGAACGCCAAGGGGCGCACCTTAATCTTGAGCTCATTCTCCACCTCATCCAACAAATCGAATGGATCCTTTGAGGGGCGGTCGAGCTTGTTGATAAAGACGATTACGGGGGTCTTACGCATGCGGCAGACATCCATCAAGCGGCGTGTCTGTGTCTCGACTCCCTTTGCACCGTCGATAACGATGATTACAGAGTCAACAGCCGTAAGTGTGCGGTATGTATCCTCGGCGAACTCCTCGTGACCAGGGGTATCGAGGATGTTGATCTTGACATCCTTATACTCGAAGCCCATTACAGATGTCGCCACCGAGATACCACGCTGACGCTCAATCTCCATAAAGTCGGAGGTCGCACCCTTCTTAATCTTGTTGCTCTTTACGGCTCCCGCAACGTGGATCGCGCCACCGAACAAAAGGAGCTTCTCGGTAAGTGTTGTCTTACCGGCATCGGGGTGTGCGATAACGGCAAACGTACGTCGTTTTGTAATCTCGTCAATAAGTGCCATAGTGACAATCTTTTAAGTTTTTAGGGCGCAAAGATAACAATAAATTGTTAATGTGCAAAATATCGCACGAAGTACTAAAAAAGTTGGGGTCGCATGTTACATACTAAAAACTTTTTTTATATCTTTGCACCAGCATTGGTTCTCTTGGGCACGCTGCCCAACGGAGATTAAAAGGGAAATGGGTGAGATTCCCATACAGTTCCCGCTGCTGTGAGTTCTAATAAGACTCTGCGACATCATATTGTCACTGAGGATGTTATCCTTGGGAAGGCATCGCAGAGTAGAACAAGTCAGAAGACCTGCCAAAGCAATTTTTTACGAGATTGTGCCTGCGGCGAATGGGCTGGTCTGCGACTTGAGTTTTTCAGGTTTACATACTTTTGGGCAAGAGGTCCGATATTGGTGTATGCTCACTTAAGCCATAATAGCACCCAAGCCCCACCGCCACATTAAGCCATCTCGTAATGTTAAAGTTTACGGAGAATGACCTTTTAACAACAACATTATGAGAAGATTATTATGCTTGACTGTGGGCGTAGTGGCTATGCTCGCAGCAATGGTAGGATGCTCCTACGACGATGAGGCAATCTGGACCGAGATTGAGAATGTGAAGGATCGAGTTGAGACGCTCGAAGAGTCGGTAATCAAGACCAATGAGGATATCGCTGCTCTGCAGACTATCGTCAATGCTCTGCAGAAGAACCTCTATGTTGTGTCGGTGACTCCTACCGCAGAGGGATACACTATTGTATTCTCGGATGGTACCACTGCCGAGATTAAGAATGGCAAGGATGGTGCGAATGGCGCAAATGCCCCCGTTATCTCCGTGAAGCAGGATGCCGATGGTAACTACTATTGGACCATGGATGGTGAGTGGCTATTGGTTGATGGTGAGCGTGTTAGAGCAAATGGTATCGATGGCGAGGATGGTGCTAATGGCGAGAATGGTATCGATGGCGAGGATGCTATAGCTCCACAGGTGCGTATTAACGATGCGACGAAGGAGTGGGAAATCTCTACTGATGGCGGCATGACATGGGTTTCAACAGGTGTCGTAGCCGAGGGTAAGGATGGTGCTAATGGTGCGAATGGTTCGAATGGCACTGACGGCGCAAATGGCACAGATGGCGACTCGTTATTTAAGTCCGTTGACACCTCGCACTCCGACTATGTGATTATCACATTGGCCGATGGCACAGAGTTGCGCCTTGCACGCTACGATGAGCGCGCACCCAAGTTTATAATTGTCGATGCCCCCGAGGTTGCAGAGGTGGCCTTTGGTACAACCGCAGAGTTTGTGGTTGATGCTGACAATATCGCTGATTATGTGGTTAATACGCCCGAGGGATGGAGGGCTGCCTATGCCGAGAATATCCTTGCTGTGACAGCGCCTACGCAGGATATGTGTCACTACGATGTGGAGGGCGTGATTGCCATTACCGTAGTGTCGAATGAGGGTAAGAGCCTTATCGTGAAGCTTCGTGTGGTGGCCGTTGAGGCCGAGGAGGAGCTCCCCTATGAGTTGCGCATCTTGACCTTCGAGAATGAGGATGCACGATTTGAACCATATATGTTGGACTACGCTGGTGTGGATATTACAACATGGAGCGACCTTGTGGATGACCCACAGTATGGTGGTCCGCTAACGTATGGCGACTATATGTCGGCAATGTACACATGGTGGGATGAGGCTAATACGGAGCTTATGCACATCTTCCCCGATAACTACGCATACTGCTTCTGGGGTGGTGGCCACGCCATCTCGAACTACTGGGGCGAGGGTTTTACCGATGAGGATCGTGATGTGCACATTGCGAAGTACTATGGTGAGGACTATGTCGCGGAGAATGCAGGCAATGACACTATGCTCGGCTGGTTCAATCTCCAGATGATGATCCCTGTAGCACCACACTCGGGCGACAACTTCGTGGTGCACTATGGCTACAAGGATTTCTTCACGTACGTGGAGAACCTGCCAGAGCTTATCTTTGCCGATGGCGAGGCTCGCGTGATAGACCATATGTACATCACCAACACCAACTACACGCTCAATCAGCTCTATATGGGCGTTAAGAGCGAGGCGGGTAATAGCTTCGGTGGCAACTGGACAGGCTTGACCGAGGATGCGTGGCTGAAGATTGTGGCGCAGGGCTTCGATGATATCGATGCCGATGCCGATGCCGAGCCTGTCAGCGAGGTGGAGTTCTACCTGGTGCAGGGCGAGGATGTGGTCGTAGATTGGCAGAAGTGGGATTTGTCATCGTTGGGTGCGGTGGCTAAAGTACGCTTC
>JAEZPN010000006.1 GCA_023413645.1 Bacteroidota bacterium | reverse complement strand
TAGAATGGGTGAGATGTGTTAGAGATTTCCATCTTATACACGGGATAGGTTTCGCCGTTCACCTCGATGGTCTCCTTTGTCGAAACGGCGGACCTGCACAAAAACACGTGGTCATTCGACATATCCTTGAATGCCACTAAACGATAATTCTCTGGATGAATACCCTTTTTCATTTTCGTCTTTTTGTTATAATTAATATTGCAATAATTAATTCGGCGGCAAAGGTAACACTTTTTTTCTTTTCTGCAACATCTGCGAGCATTTTTTCTCTATTTTCTTTGCCGGCAATATTTTTTTTGCTATCTTTGCACTGATATTGTGGTGTCGAAGAGCGCCACAAAGAGTGTCTAACAAAGGGTAAGTAACTATGGACGATGGTTTTCATTCCAAAAATAACCGCAGTGTCGTATCTCAATACGATTCCCTTCGTCTATGGACTAAAGCACGCAGATAACCTACGTGCCGAGCTCACTTTAGCCCCTCCTGCCGACTGCGCACGCAACTATATCGAGGGTAAGGCCGACATCGCCCTACTCCCCGCCGCAGTCGTTCCCACACTTCAGAATACCAACATCATCACCGACTACTGCATAGGCGCTGTAGGCGCTGTGCGCACCGTTACGGTAATGTCGCACCACCCCATCCACGAGGTTAAGCGCATATGGCTCGATGCCCACTCGCGTACCTCGGTACAGTTGTGCGGCTACCTTGCGAAGCATAAGTGGCACATAGAACCCGAATGGTTGCACATGGCGGACTATGCACGCGTTGAGAGTCCCGAGGTGGGCGATGCCTTCCTGCTTATCGGCGACAAGGTCTTTGGCTACGAGGGTCGCTTTCCTTATATATATGACCTCGCTATAGAGTGGCGCGAGGCTACGAAGTTACCCTTCGCCTTTGCAGTGTGGGTAGCGCGCAAGGGTGTGCCCAACGAGGTTACGGACGAGTTGCAGCGCGCCCTAACGTTTGGTGTTGAGCATACGTGGGAGGCTATCGCCGAGTCGCCCTACATGGGCAAGGACAACGGCATCACGGCCTATGAGTACCTCACGCGCAACATAGACTTCATCCTCGACGAGGAGAAGCACCGTGCCTTAAAGAAGTTCTGGGATTCGGGCATACGCATAGAGCCGCGATCCTACTAAAGAAGCCGTACGGCGCTATGTTGCTGCGCGACTTCTACCCTCCGAGTGAAGCGGGGCATTTATGTATTGAGCCCCATGTGAAGGCCCCATCTGCGGGCAGAGTTGAATAACCAGAATAAAACTTGCAAAGGAGGAGATATGATTACCATCTATCTTAAGCAATACAACAAGATTATCCGCAACGCCGATACCGACCTCTTCGACGAGCTCGGCTTCGACGACATCCTCTGGATTGACCTCTTGGATCCCTCGATTAAGGAGCAGAAGGCCGTTGAGAACTTCATGGAGCTAAGCCTCCAGACGCGCCAGCAGGTCGAGGAGATCGAGTCTACATCAAAATATTCGGAGACCGAGAACGCCATTATCTCGAACTCTAACTTCTTCGTGCCTCAGGGCGAGAGCTTTACCGTGGAGCCCGTGTCGTTCATCATCTCTAACGAGGGTGTGCTTGTTTCGATGCGTCAGGCTGAGTTCCGCACCTTCCGCGAGGCCGAGAAGCGCCTGCAAATGAACTACCGCAGCTACTCTACGGGCTACCATATCCTCATCTCACTTTTGGAGGTGCGCATCGACTACGATGCCGACCTTGTGGAGATGGTGGGCAAGCAGGTTGCCAACATCAGCAAGGACATAAGCAGTGGTTCGAAGATTGACAAGGAGGTGTTGTACCGCATCAACGCCCTTCAGGAGAACACCATGTTGTTGCGCGAGAATATCTTTGACCGCCAGCGCGTTATCTCCTCAATCTTGCGTTCTGAGCGCTTCCCCAACGATATATATCCACGCTTGCAGCTGATGATTAAGGACGTCAACTCGCTCATCAGTCACGCCGACTTTAGCTTCCAGCGTTTGGACTATATCCAGGATGCGGCGCTTGGTTTGATTAACATCGAGCAGAACGAGATAGTAAAAATCTTCTCCGTGGCTGCTGTTGTATTCATGCCTGCTACGCTTGTTGCGAGCATGTACGGTATGAACTTCAAGTTTATGCCCGAGCTTAATTGGCAGTACGGCTATATCTGGGCGATAGCGCTGATGCTACTCGTCTCGGGTCTTACGTTCTGGTACTTCAAGTTTAAGAAATGGCTGTAGAAGTTGCCTAATAAGAATATTTTGTCGTTGCTGCTCACTCTCAAAATGCTCATTTACGAGCGAGTAAACTCCGCTTTTTCGAGTTTCGCGCGCCTAAAACTATTTCTTATTATACAGCTTCTGATACAAATATAGGGCAGCCCACAAGGGTTGCCCTAATTTATTGATTACGAGTACCTGTCACGAGCCTACCACTCCTCGCTATACTCTGCGTACTCCCATTCCACAGCCTCATAGGCCTCAGCCTCCATAGCAGCAAACTCCTCCTCAGCCACACGGGGACGTGGCAACTTCGACGTGGGAACTATGGGTCGCTTTTTTAGCGGCACAGTAGGTTTAACTTGCGTAGGGGGTATATCCCACGATGGTTCCATCGCCTCGCATCCCACCAACACAAGTGCCGCAACTGCCACAGCGCCATATAGCGCATATCTAAATATCTTTGTCATAGCTTACTCCATTATGGTATAGACCTCCACTACGCCGTCCACCTCAACAGCGATATCGAAGGCATACTCCGAGACATCATTCAACTCAAGCACCTCATTATCAACAATGTAGGTCGTCACCATACCATCACACTCTGTGATAGTCACCGTAGCGACAGCCGCCTCTGGATGCAACTTTACAACAAATCCACCCTCATCGCTCTGCAACACCTCGGCAAAACGTGGGCGTGGCAACTTCGAAGGAGGCACTATAGGTCGCTTCTTTAGCGGCACCGTAGGTCTTGGTGGCACCTCGGTTTCGCCATCTCCAGGCTCGGGAATACTGGGCTCTTCTATATTACTATAATCCACCGAACACCCCACAAGCGCCAACGCCGCAACGCTACATATGATATATCTCTTCACACTCATATCCACTATTTATCCGAGAGTAGCGCAATAAGCTGCTCACAATCAGTTGCATCCACACTCTTAAGTTTACTCTTAATATTATACTTTATCTTTGACACCGCCACAGGGTCGCTATCTATGAACAACGAAATCGCGCGGTTAGAGAAGCCCGCAAACGAGTATAACGCCACGCGGTAGTCGCGCTCGCTGATGCGTGGCAGAGTGCTCTTAAGCCTCTGCAAGGCATTCTCACGGTAGTTGTCCACCATAGCACCCAGCTCATCTATGCGCGATGAATCGCCCTTAATAGCCTCGATAGTCTCCAATACCTTGTTGAATACCAAGCTCTTATGGCGCGACGAGCCACTATGGTCGTAGTATATGTCGCAGAGTTCATTTAGCTCGCTGAAGCGGTCGCGGTAGAGCGACGTAATCGACGATGCCATGTCGCGAGGTATGCGCTCGATGTCCATGCGTAGGCTCTCTATCGTCTCCACATAGTTCGCAATCTCGCTATCCTTGCGGCGTATGCGGTAGCGGGCGTATAGACATAGCGCCACGATTACCAGCACCACTGCCACACCCACAGCCACATATATCGTAATGTTGCGCTGTCGCATAAGCTCCCTCTCGCGCAACTCCGCTTCGAGGTCGGCACGTAGTTTATCGACCTGCACATTCAACACGGGCTGCTCCAAGACGTTTATAAGCAACTGGTCCTGAGCATTCTCGCTCACCTCCTGCCAATATAGTGCACCCTCAGCATCCCCGACGTTGCGGTGTATGATGTAGCGCGCATACTCCACATCTGCCCACTCAAGGTCATCCTCCATGCCCTCAGCCTCCTTAACCAGCATAAGTGCCTCCTCTAACTTACCCTCGTGCGCCATGAGCATAGCCTTAGCACACATAAAGTGGGGCTCGCCATAGAGCAATACACCCTCATTCTCAAAGAGTTCCACATACCTACGGCACATATCGTAGTCCTCAAGGTATATAGCGAGGTCGAGCAACTCGTGCGCCACGGCACATACGAAGCTATCGTTCTCCACTGCCTCGGCATATGCCATTACCCCCTCGAGCGTCACCTTTGCCTCCTCAAACCTGCGTAGCTGTATGAGCGTGCCACCCATATCGTAGTCCAAGAACTGAACATGTTCCTCGAGACCCAGCTCCGCGAATATATCACGCGCCGCGGTGTAGGCATCAAGGGCATTAACGTAGAGACAACCCTCGCTGTAGATGTCGCCCTTAAGCCTCTGCACCGAGCCCTCAAGCTTTCGGTTAGTGTGCTTCTGCAACGACTTCTCTGCCTCCACAAGCGCCACCATAGCCTCGGCAAGCTCGCCACCGTTGTACGCCACCAGCGCATGCTGGAACATGGCACGTGCACGTTCGGGGTGGTTGCCACTCTCCAAGTAGTAGCGCATCATGCCCTGCGTCAACGTATCCACATCGACATCTATGTAGCTGTAGTAGCACGCCTCGCTGTATATAAGAGCATAGCGCGCCCTGTCCTCCTCTGTGCGCAACGCCTCAGCATCCACGCCCTCGATTGTGCGCAACGCCTCCTCGGGGTTCTCGGACAAGAGCTGCTCTGCGCACTCTATGCTCTTTAGGGCATCACGACTCGAACATGCTGCCATAAGCACCATGCAGAGTGCCAACATCAGATATTTCGCAGTAAAGTGTTTCACGCCACTACTCATAAGTTTACAGTTTACAAAAATAGAAAAAAATAATCATACTACCAAATCGCATCACAACCTTCGTGACCCGTTTTTGCTACTGCAAAATTACTACTACATAGCGGCACAACCAAATTTTTGCGGCTCGAATTTTTCCGCGCCCGCCCTAAAACACCACTGATTTTCAACACTTTACAATCGCACAATTTACAAGTTTTTCATATCTCTGATTTTCAGCACGTTACAGCTGTATAAAAATATAATTTAATTTAACACTGATTTTCAGCCAATTAGAGCATTGGCCATCAATAAACAAATAGCCAACAGTCTCTTCACTTCGTTGTATAAGAGTAGATCCCCACGTCGCTTCGCCTGTCATTCTGAGTGTAACGAAGAATCTCCTCGAAGCCGACAAGAGACAACCCGCGTTGAGAGTGTGTAGCCAGCGAGGGTGTATACACACTGAAGGATGATAAAAAATCACCCATCCAAACAGAATTTTTTAATTTTTTATAGATAATTTCAAAAAAATTTTATTATCTTTGTGTTACGAAACGAATAATCTACAATACTGACATGACCTCATTAGCGAAGTATTTCAATTTGGATGCCGAGGCAAACCTCAAGGGTATCAACCATAAAAACAACATCATAAAGCGAAATATCATCGCCTACATGGCTATTAATGGCGAGTCGACACTCTCGGAGCTCACGCGCGAGTTACATATAAGTGTACCCACGATGACAAAGCTCGTGCAGGAGCTTGTCGATGACAGCATCGTCAACGACCTCGGCAAGGTGGAGACCCCAGGTGGCCGCCGCCCCAACGTCTTTGGTCTGGCCAACTCAGCTATCTACTTCGCAGGTATCAACGTGGCACGCGACCACATGGTCTATGTCATCACCGATTTGCAGAATAACATCATCCTCGAGCATACGGACAACAGCTTCGAGCTTGTTGATCGCCCCCAGTGCTTGGAGCGCATCTGCCAGAATATCGAAAACTTCATCGCCACATCGGGCGTTGACAGGGAGAAGATTCTCGGCGTGGGTGTCTCTATCGTGGGCCGCGTGAACCCCGAGACGGGCCGCTCATACAAGTACTTCACCTCGAGCGAGGAGTCGCTCACCGATATTATCTCTGCGCGCATAGGCATACGCGTGATGCTCGAAAACGACACTCGCGCACGCTGCTATGCCGAGTACACAACGGGCAAGGCCAAGAACGAGAGCAACGTCATCTACCTACACATGGGTCGTGGCGTGGCCATCGGCATCGTCATCGACGGCAAGCTCTACTACGGCAAGAATGGCTTTGCGGGCGAGTTCGGCCACATCCCCTTCTTCGACAACGAGATTATCTGCGCCTGTGGCAAGAAGGGCTGCCTCGAGACCGAGGTTTCGGGTATCGCCCTCGAGAATAAGATTGTAGCGCTTATAGAGCGTGGCGTGAACACCCACCTCCGCGAGATGTACGACCGCGGTGAGAGCATACATATCAACGACATCATCGCTGCGGCACGCAACGACGACAACCTCGCCATCGAACTTATCGAGGAGGCAGGCGAGAAGGTGGGCAAGGCTGTGGCCTTCCTCATCAACACCTTCAACCCCGAGACCGTTATCGTGGGTGGCAACCTCGCCATGGCAGGCGAATACCTGATGTTGCCACTAAAGTCGGCTACAAATAAGTACTCGCTAAACCTTGTATATAAAGACACTAAGTTCCGCGTGTCGAAGATGAGCGACGGCGCTAATGCGTGGGGTGTAGCTATGCTCATCCGCAACAAGGTCATCGGCTTGTAATATGGTTATCGCTACCACACTACCCTCTTGTCGTCTCCGTGCCTTGGAGCCCAGCGACATAGAGCTCATGTACCTCTGGGAAAACGACCCCGAGGTATGGCGTGTTGGTGGCACCACCTCACCCCTATCCCTCCAGCGCCTCGCGCAGTTTGTCGAGGAGCAGAGCTACGACCTCTACGCCACAAAGCATATGCGCCTTATCATCGAGGCAGAAGGTATTGCCGTTGGCACCCTCGACATCGTGGATTTCGACCCTCAGCACCTCCGCTTCGGCATCGGCATCCTGATTTATGCCCCCGAGGCACGCGGCAAGGGCTATGCTCACGCCGCCATCGAGGCCATAAAGCGATATGCCCGCGAGACCCTTATGCTCAAGCAGATATGGGCAAGTGTCGCTGCGGACAACGATGCAAGCATCGCTCTTTTCGAGGGGTGTGGCTTCGAGCTATGTGGCCGCCGCAAGGCATGGCTCCGCCGCCACGATGGCTACACCGACCAGCTTGAGTATCAGTGCATTCTTTAGGACACTGCATTTCTACACCGCCGATATAAAACCCACAAAAAAAAAGGATGCCCGCATTGGACATCCTTTATTTTATTCATTATACCTCGTTGTCAACAAAGTCTAGCAGTATGATTCGGGCTTCTCACCATGCTCATTAGCACCGTCAACGCCCTCCTCAACACCTACGAGGTACAACCATACCCAAGCGCCAAGACCTGGAACGAGGAGCAAGAGGTGGTGCAATGGGCTGCGGCCAGTGTCGTTAAAGCGGCGAGTTGCGATAGCTGCCAATGGCACAAGAGCCCATATCGCAGCTATGCCGAATGAGACATAGCTAAACACACAAGTTGTAAGCATGAACACCCAGAAGTCACGACGAGTTACACGACCCTTAAAGTTAGCAAAGTCGGTGGTTACACACTTGAACCAGAACGACAACCAAAGCTTAATATTCTCCATAGTCTATAAATTTTAGGTTAAATATTCACTCTGCAACAGCATTGTTGTGCATCTGGGGGGGGGCGATACGTAGCAGCGTATAGAAACATCAACGATACAAATATACGAAAATATCGCCAGATACACGTAATAAACGTAGTAACTTCGAAATTTATTGTTTTGAAATTTGCATATTTCGTAGAAAATGCTTAATTTTGTCTAACCACTATGAGATGTGGATATAACCAAAATTACTAATTAAAACTTTAACACTATGTTCCCAAACGATTTCGCTAAGCAGCTTGTTGATGCTTTGTTGCATGTATTGATTACTATTGGTCGAGTATTCGCACTCCCTCTCAGCTTGTGGATTAAGTCAACATCTAAGCTTGTTGCTCAGAAGCAGGAGGCGGCTCTCGACATGAATAAGATCGACAGCCCATGGCCATTCTTCTCATGGGTTAAGCGTTGGATTATCGACTTCTTCTTCGATGCTCTCGCATTCGTTTCATATCCTCTTGGTGTTATAACTGCATTCATTACATTCTTCAGCTCATTGACCGTCTACAATGAAGCTACGGATACTAGAGAATGGTATTTCGGTCTTGCTACTGGCGCTTTCATTGTATCCATCGTAAGCACATACTTTGCACCATTGTTCATTTCATACCTCCACGACTGCACAGTATTGGCATTGCTTCCTATCAAGAAGCTTATCGACTGGTTCAAGAAGCCCGCTCAGTACCTCGAGCTTAAGAACAAGGAGTAATAATCTATATTATATTCATACACAGAAGCGGCACGGTATCGTGCCGCTTTTTTTTTGTCATAATATCTGCCTACCCTATGCCACAATCGAGGATAATCGCAAAATTACTAATCGTATCGTTGTAAACACTTGATATACAGCACATTGTTTTCTATTTCCGTGTTATATATTTTTCATCCTCGTAACTCATTGATTATCAACACTATGAAAAACTTGTAAAATCACAACTTGTAACACTCTGAAAATCAGCATAGTTTTAGGGCGAACGCGGAAAAATTCGAGCCTCAAAAATTTGGTTCGAGGCGATTTTGCGCCGTACCTTTGCATAAAGAAAACAGGCACAGAATTACAAACTAAAAAAATAAAACTATGAGAACAAAAAATCTATTTTACCTACTCATGGCTCTTCCTCTAATCTTTGCTGCGTGCAACAAGAAGAGCAACGATGACACCCCCGTTCCCAGCTACGATGTGACACTTGAGGCAAAATATTTCGTTGCGGAGTATTGGGGCAATGAGTTCACACCAGGTGCGGACAACTACTCTATCATTATTGCCGAGAACGAGTTTACGGTGGGCCTCGATGATATAATCCTATCTGAGGGCTCATACTATTGCCTCGACATTTACGCTCCCGCCACCGAGAATGGCAAGCTTCCCGCGGGTACATATAGATTTGATATGAGCGAGAGCTGCGCTGAGTGGACTATCGACGGCACAATGGGTGGCTTAATCAAGGTTGACGCAAATGGCAACTTCATAACCGACGAGGAGGGCATTCCCTTTAGTGACGCAACACTCGTCATCAAGGAGGATTATGCCGAGCTTACTGCAGTCATTGAGAGTAAGACCCACTTCGTAACCTACACCGGCAAGTTTTCACAGGCTGGAGACATCATCCCCGGCACTACACTCACGGGAGATGTAGAGATTGAGAACAACGAGGCGATGTTTTTAGCTATGGCCTACGACGGCATTGCTCAAGTCGTTGCTGTAGAGGACTACAACATGAGCAATGGTGCCGCCTTCATACTTGAAGTAGCTTTGGCCGAGGGTAGCGACTCCATCACTGGCACATATAGTGTAGCCGATGGCACACTTAGCGCAGGCAAAATCGGAGAGGACTCAATGGGCTCATGGTACTTCAATTTGGTTGACGGAGACCTTGGCGATGAGTATGCAGCCATTCATGGTGGCTCAGTGACATTTGTTCACGAGGGCCTTAGCTGCCAGATGATACTCAACGGCAACGATGCTGAGGGCAACGCCATTAACGCGACACTAAGCGGCATGATCATGACGGAGGAGTTTGCACCCGAGGCTTTACTTAAGAGATTAAATAGATAGAAAAAACGGTAACACACTAAGAAACAGCAAAACACTATGAAAGCGATTAAGTATTTTTTAATGATGGCAGTGGCGAGCGTAGCACTCGTATCTTGTGAGCGCGTAATCCCAGGCATGATTTGGGACAAACCAGAGATTAACTTCGACCAAGAGCAAATGAGCGTGGCAGCCGAGGGTGGCGACTATATTATTAAGGTGGTCTCTACGGGCGTGGATGATGTCTATGTGCTATTCGACAACCTCCAGCATGGCGAGAATGGCGACCTCTACCCAGGCGAGGAGTGGATTACAATCAACATGGTCATCTACCACTACGACGAGGATGCCACACGCGAACTTCCCTCGTACATCTCAGGCATCGACATCACCGTAGCGCCCAACACAACGGGCAAGAGCCGCAAGGCACGCATCTTTGCCAAGAGCTTCGCCAAGACCGACTACATCGACATCGTTCAGGCAGCTGAGTAGCGCATATTAGATAGACATTATAGTAGTAAAAAGGGGTTGTCCAATCAAGGGCAACGATTGAAACAAACAATTTTTAACACATACTATGAAAGCGATTAAACACCTCCTTGTTTTAGTCGTCGTCGCTACTACAGCCGTGTCATGCCTAATGGATAAACCAGAGGTTGAATTCTCTGAGCGCAGGTTGGTAGTCCCCGCCGAGGGCGGTAGCTACACACTCACTTTGTGGGCAACGGGCGTTGATAGCGCGACCATATCCGAGGATAACGACTTCGAAGATTGGCAGCACGAAGTAGACTGGATTACTGATGTCGAGCTTATTAGAGAGTACACCGAGAGCGAGGATACACGAGCCCTTCTTTCGACGAAGTCGGCAGTGCGCCTTACCGTATTGCCCAATACCGATGGCACAAAGCGCGTTGCATACCTCAATGCGAGGTCATTCGGAGCAACGGACCGCGTAAAGATTGTGCAGAAGGCAGAGTAAGCTGTTAGACATTATAGTAGTTGATATAGGGTTGTCCTTTTATGGGCAGCCCTATATCTCTATTACATACTCATTCTCGAAGCCTGGGTCTATACCTACGCCACCCGTGCCGTATGATGTTGTGAGCAGACGGCCCTCGATTACGGTCTCGCGATTGCGCCTTAGCGGCACCACTATGCCCGACCATGAGCTAATCTTCTGGCCCACAACCTCGCCGCTATCCGCAATCTCCACATCGCCATTATAGAGCGCAAAGTTGAGCATTACGTTTGTCTCGGCGCCATTCACAAAGACATAGTCATAAAAAAGCTCAAACTTTCCCTCTCGGTCAACTCGCGCTCTGGAGATGAAGGTGCGCGTGGGCACAAAATAGTTGGGGCGCTGCGCCTCGACGTTGTAACCAGCTGATACATACTGCACATAGCTCACCACGGCGGTTATATCATCGACCAGCGCGCGACTCTTTACGATATACTCCTCGACATCCGTTGCCACGCACTTTAGACGTCCCTTTGGGCGCTCGAGGGTCATATCTACGACGACCTCGTTATGGCAGCGCAGCGAGCACCAGTGCGATAGGTCAACATCCTTCACGCCACTAAAGGCATCCTTATCGTTGTTATCCACCACCGCGACATCTGCATAGCGCACCTCGCGCAGGTCATCCGTGACGTAGTACCACGCTTCGCGCACATCCTCCTCAACATAGTCGCACCACACCAGCACCCTATACCTCGCGGCATCGACATCGAACCTCGCCACCACCTGCGGGCTGGGAGTCTCAACATCCGCAAAAAGCACCCTGCGCTCCACAAATTGCGACTGTGCACCACACACACGATAGAGGTCGACCACATAGCGCAAGCACACAGGCTCCGTAAATCGCGTTCCGAGGGGCTCTGCGCCCTGCGTGCGCACGACATAGGATGCACCCTCCTGGGCGTTACACTCCACGCTCATCCAGTACTCGGGCATAGCGAGGTCTGCCGAGCAGCGCACAGCGAGCTCTAGGTCAATATCTCGTGGGTACTCGTGTATCGTCCTGTCGCATCCCGCAAGAAGCAACATTAGCGTGAATAGCAAATATTTAGCATCTCTTCTCATAGCAGCCTACCTCTCCACCTTTTTCATATCTATGCGATACGAGATATCCACACCCAGGCGCGTAACGCCGAAGTAGTTGCGTCTCTCCGTGCGGAGATATGCGCCGTTACATTTGCCGCTATAGACATCATATTTAACATCGACATAACCCACGCCCACGGTGAACTCTATACCCCACCTACCATGCTTATCGAGCGGCATGGCATAGCCATAACTTAGACCCACGCCACACAGCGCATGGTTGGGGTCCTGATAGCGCGACTTGTCGTTGAGCTGTATATTAAACCCCGCAACGGGGACGTGAAGACCAACGAAGTGACCTTTAACCAGCGCCTCACCCCACCAGAAGCGTACCTCGGGCTGTATGGCGTCGAGGCGTATCTTGCGGTTGGAGACGAAGTAGTCGTAGGGCGAGTAGTGCCATATCATGTCGAACGACACGCGTGGCGTGATGCGGAACTCAACGCCTATGTTGGCTATAAGCATGGCCACCTCAAGGGCATTGGTCTTGATCTTCATAAGGGGTACACGTGGCACCTCCTCCCCTTGGGTCTGAAGCCCCATGCGGGCGCTCGAATGGCTATAGCCCTGCGCCGAAAGCCGTGCGGGCAGCGCAACGAGACATAGCAGCGTTGCCACAAGTAGCGATATGTGTATTCTTCTGTTCATCGCCACGAAAGAATACAAAAAGAGTGCCCAACTTTCGCTGAGCACTCTCCATATTATCTATCGTTGCTACTACAACGTTGACTTAGACTCTACTGCAACCTCGCGGCTAACCTTCGACACGAGACCCTGAAGCACGTTGCCAGGACCTACCTCAGTAAACTCTGTCACGCCGTCCGCGATCATCTTCTCAGTGATCTGTGTCCAACGCACGGGAGCTGTAAGCTGCGCGATAAGGTTTTTCTTAATAGTCTCTGCATCGGTGTAGGGCTGTGCATCGACGTTCTGATATACAGGGCATGAAGGTGTCATAAACTCTGCCTCGGCGATAGCTGCCTCGAGCTCCTGACGTGCAGGCTCCATAAGTGGAGAGTGGAAAGCACCACCTACGGGGAGACGCAACGCGCGACGTGCGCCCGCCTCCTTGAGCTTCACGCAAGCCTCGTCAACAGCTGCATCAGCACCAGAGATTACGAGCTGACCAGGGCAGTTGTAGTTTGCTGCTACGACAGTACCCTCAACCGCTGCACATACATCCTCGATGGTCTTATCGTCCAAGCCGAGCACCGCTGCCATACCACCAGGCTGCTGCTCGCAGCACTTCTGCATAGCCATAGCACGCTTAGACACGAGCTTCAAACCATCCTCAAACGAGAGAGCGCCAGCAACAACCAACGCTGAGAACTCACCCAAAGAGTGACCCGCAACGGCATCGGGCTTAACGCCGAGTGCCTTAGCGAGTATCACCGAGTGGAGGAATACTGCGGGCTGTGTAACCTTTGTCTGCTTCAACTCCTCGGGAGTGCCAGCGAACATAATATCTGTAATACGGAAACCGAGAATCTCGTTAGCCTTCTCAAAAAGTTCCTTTGCCTCGGGCACATTGTCGTAAATATCCTTGCCCATACCCACGGCCTGTGAACCCTGGCCGGGAAAAACATAAGCGTGCTTCATATCTTCAAGCATTAGTTATCAAAATTCGGCGCAAAGGTAGCAAAAAATTGCAATTATGCTACACTTCGGCGCTATAATATAGCGAGTTGGCGACGCAATTAAGTATTGATACGCATCGTCTTACCCCTTGAACTTATCCAAAAAGGCGATGAGCGAGGTCTCGCTATCCGTGAGTCCGAACTTCTGGCGTAGGCGCGAGCGTGCCACATTTATACTTCCCACACTCTGGTGCGTCATGTTCGATATCTCCTTGGTCGAGAGGTTCATGTGTATGAGGGTGCAGAGCTTGCGCTCGTTCTTCGTGAGGTTGGGATACTCCTTCAGCAGGTTCTCGAAGAAGGCATCGTTGGAGCTTGCGAGGGTCTTCTCCACCTCTGCCCAGTTGTTGTTCGAGCCCGAGCCCTTCTGCAGGCGGCGGATGATGTGGCGCAGCTCGTTGCGCATCTCGCGGTTATCGGTGATGTTCGCCGCGCGGGATAGCTCCTCCGAGAGCTGCTCCATGTTGTTCTGCTCCTCGTACTGCTGCAACTGCTGTATCTTGATAATCTCATTCTTGTGGTGCAGCTCCTGCTCCGCCTTGATGCTGTTGAGGCGGCTATTCTTGCGCTGCATACGCCACAGCAGGATGGCGAGAACGGCGATGGCAGCCACGAAGCAGATAACCGCAGTGTGGATATGACGCAAGAGCTCGTTGTACTCCTGGTTCTGCTGCATCTCGCGCTGATGCTGTTTGAGGCGCTCATCCGCCTGCGCGAGCTCCATGTCGTTGATAAGCTTCGAGAGGTTAACCACGTTGGAGGTGTTATGCTGACGTGTGTATGTCTCGGCAAATGCCATCAACGCCTCGTAGGCCTCCTTATAGCGCCCCTCGTTAAAGTATATATCCTGAAGCAAGAAGTAGGAGTGTACATTCTTTGCGTCAAAGTCATCCTGACCGAGCAGCTCGATGGAGTGCCTCAAATTGACAATCGCACCCTCCGCGTCACCCATCATAAGATTGTAGAAGCCAAGAGCCGAGTAGTAGTAACCCTCCTCCTTGAAGTTGCTCAAGAGGGGCTTCGCACGCTCGAGGTAGTCCGCCGCAGTCTCATACTCCTCATACGACAGCGCCTGCATCGAGGCATTGAGGTAGACATTTATAAGCAGATCCTCAAAGTCGTGCTGCTTGCATAGCGCCTCCGCGAGTATGGTAAGGTCGAGCGTCTCCTCGAATGTCATCGGATAGTTGAAGCGGTTGTTTAGCGCACGCACCGTCTGGTGCGCCTGCTCCTTGCCCTCATAGCCATCCGTTACGAGGTGGTTATACTCCATCGCCATGTCGATGTCGTTGCTGTAGAAGTATGTAATCTGCTCCAACACAAGATACGCCTCACGCTCCGAGGTCTTGTCGCCCGATTTCTTCGCCTTGTCGAGCGCCTTGGTGCTGTAACTGAAGGCGTTATGATAGTCGCCATTACGCAGATAGATGCGGGCAAGAAGGGCGTCTGTGCGGGTCATACACGCCTCATTGCCAAGCTCCTCGTATATGCGTGCCGACTGCAGACGGTAGTCGAGAGCCTGGCTGTAGCGGTGCAGCGACATCTCGGCATACTCCGCCATAAAGTCGTAGACCATAGCCACCTCCATGCTTACCACAAGCGAGTCGACATCGTTTACGATACGCTCGGCATACTGGTGTGCCGAATCGCGGTTCGTGGAGCGCAACAACTCGAAACGCTCAAAGTCGCTACGCTGCTGTCGCGAGGCAAACTGCTGCGCTGAAACCCTATGCACCGAGGGACACAACAACGCCAACACTACCATAACAACCGAGATATAACACCCCACTTTTTTGTTATATAGTCTAAACTCCATATTCTTAATGCGTTAAGTATTTTTGTAATACAAATGTAATACATTTTTTTTGAAATGTTATAATAAAATAACAGATATTTTTGCCGACTTTTCATTGTTTGAGAGTAATTTTGTGTAAAGAAAAACCGAAAACGACAATTAATACCTAAAACTTCTATGAAAAAGGCTTTACTTTATTTAATGGCAATTGTAGCATTGGTAGCATGTGACAACACGGAGACTCCACAGCCACCAACCCCTACCCAGGACGAGATCAACATCGTGGTTGACGAGGAGCGCTTGACAGCATACCAAGTTATATATAGTATATATCCCGAGGATAAGGATAAGTACTTCTATTGTGATGTGATGTCAAAGGCACGTTGGCAGAGCACCGACATTAATAAAGTTAAGGAGGAGTTTGACGAGGCTTTGCGCAACTACGCTCAGATGACCGAGGCTACCTACGAGGAGGTTTGCGAGCAGATGCTCTTCAAGGGCGACCAGGAGAACTTCCTCAGCAACGCTGGCTACCGCGAGAACACAGACTTCGTAATCTTCGCATTCTACTGGGAGGAGGGCAACATTGAGTTCTCTGAGGTATCATTCACAGAGTTCCGCACTCCCGCGCATGTTGACTCTACAGAGAACGTGGCAATCTCATTCGAGGGCGTTGACCCATACGAGATGACCGTGACCTGCACACCTACAGCAGATGTTGACTGCTACTATTACTACTTCGCAGAGACCGCAAAGGTTGAGGCTATGCTTGCTGAGCTCGAGGACAAGAACGCCTATATGTCTTATCATGCTATGAACGTCGGCATCAAGTACACAGGCGAGCAGGCGTTGTCGCAGAAGGGTCTCAAACCCGAGACATCATACACAGCCCTCGTGATGCTCATCGACAAGCAGGGCAACCGCGCACAGATTTCGGCAGTCGAGACCACTACTGCAGTACAGCAGAACGCACGCGTGGAGTCTGAGTTGTTCGAGAGCCTGCTTGGCGAGTGGACAGGTGTTCAGACCATCACCGATGGCTACAGCGAGCCTACCGTATCGGAGTTCAGCGTGAACATCGTTGCAGGTGTCGATGACTACGACTATGACTACCGCGCAAACAACCAGCTCCTCGCATTGGTTGACGGCTGGTGCAATGTGGCATACTACAGCGTTACAGACCTCATCGAGTATGAGATTGAGGCTCCCGAGTTGAAGTGGGGTCCCAAGTGGGTACTCGACATCGCAGAGGGTGATGTTGTGACAATCGATGGCTACGCACGCCACTCTGTAGTGGGTTGGATGTTCTTCGGCGACTGCTTCATGCTCTCGGCAGACCCCACAACTCTCGCAGTGGAGGTTGACAACACCTTCAGCGTATCGGTATCGGAGGATGGCAACACATTGACCATCACCTCACCCGTAGCAAACTACTACCCATCGTTGGTGTACAACTTCGACGGTGTGGGCTGGATGGCATACTACTGCGGTGCTTCGGACATCGTTCTCACACGCAAATAGCCCCACGATAAAGTAAAAACCTGCAAACTATATAGAAAAAAACTAACTAAAATACCTTAATATTATGAAAAAGATTGCATTACTTTGCCTGGCAGCCCTTGGCTTCGGCCTTATGGGTTGCAACCCAGAACCTACCCCTACCCCCAACGAGGCACAGCCTACTGTTGCCCTTGAGAAGGGTTCTGAGAATGTTGACTTCGTGACATTCACTCTCACCACGACCAACGCTACCGAGGCACGCTACATGGTGCTTGAGGATGGCGCAGATGCTCCCTCGTTGGATGCTATCATGACCGAGGGTGTCGCTGTTGAGCTTGAGGATGGCAAGGCAGATGTTAAGGCAGAGGGTCTCGAGGCAGACACCGAGTATATGGTGGTTGCAGCAGCCAAAAATGTAACAAAGGTTGCAGGCTCGAACACTCTCTATGTAAAGACTACAGCACAGGCAGAGGTTACTTTGGATGTTGAGCTTGTTCAGGTGGCACACACCTCTATCAACTTCCGCTTCACAGCCGAGAACGCCGAGCGCGTAGCCTACCTCGTGCAGAACGCCTCAAAGGAGATTCCCGAGGCTTCGGAGGTGCTCCGCAAGGGCGATGAGGTAGACCCCACATCGAAGGAGGCTGTTGAGGTTACCGACCTCGACCCCGTCAAGGAGTATGTATTGCTGGTAGCTGCAGAGGGCGCAGGCAAGACCGTGATGGTTGATTTGGCATTCACAACCAAGGATGACCCCGCAAATGTTATCGAGCACAACTACACACGCGTTAGAGGCTCAAAATATAGTTCAAACTACTACCTCATGTTCTCTTACGAGGATGCTAACGAGGCTGACAACTTCGCATACAACGAGAATACTTTGTGTCTCGACTTCTACGGTGACCCAGATAAGGACTACCTCCCCGCAGGTACTTACGAGGTTAAGGAGTCTACAGAGTGGCCCTGCGTAAACAGCATGCGTTACTCAACATACGGCTACGACAATGGCGTATTGCTCAAGAGCGGTGCTGTAGAGGTATCTATCGACCCCGACACCAAGGCTTACACATTCGACATCAACCTCCAGTTGAAGGATGGTCGCAGCCTCGCAGCAACCTATACTGGTGATGTGGACAACATGCCCGTTGTTGACAAGGTATTTGTGACTACCGACTACACTTCAGCAAAGGCTACAACTTCTGACAACGGTCTTACTTGGGCGTTGACACTTGCTGACGATGCTGGTAATGCAGCACACCTCAACCTCACAAATGCGTTCCAGGCACCTTATATCGTAAATAACACCTACACTATCAGCACATCTGCAGAGGAGTTCAGCGTTAAGGCTTTGGCAGCAGAGGCTGGTCAGTTCGACAACACCACATCTACATTTGTTGTTGCAGGCGAGAATGGTGGCGAGTTCAAGTTCGCTACAGGTACTCTTACTGTTGACATCGACTGGGAGACCAAGAAGTACCTCATGTCTTTCTACGGCACACTCGAGAATGGCTACATCATCGAGTCGGAGTACGAGGGCGCAGTTGAGGGTTGCTCACTCGAGCAGTCTGAAGAGGTTATCGACGTCGTTATGAACCGCGCATACGCAAGCTCTTATGAGTCAGGTGCTAACTGGTATATCACACTTGCCCAGAACGAGGGTGAGGTTACCAACTATATGCTTAAGCTCGACGTATACTGCAAGCCATCACAGTACCTCGCTGCTGGTGTTTATGAGCTTGGCGTGGGCACTGGCGAGGGTTACCTCGGCGTTGATGCTACAACACTCACAGTAGCAGGTCAGTCGCAGTACAACTTCACAGAGGCACGCCTCACTGTTGAGACTAACCTTGCAGACAAGACCTACACTATGGTAGTATCGGGTAAGGTGCAGGATGGTCGCACATTCCTCATGTCATACGTAGGTAAGGTTGACGGCATGGATATCGTTGAGGCAGAGGATACTCCTACCGACTTGGAGTGGACTACATTCTCTGCAAAGAAGTGGTATTCAGACAACTGGCAGCTCACAATCAAGGACTCTACTGAGCAGTACACAATCGTATTCGATATGCGCACAGGTAACTCAGATGTAAACTACATCCCTACTAACACCTACACACTTGGTGAGGCATACGTAGACACAGTTTACGTTGATAACAACTACAGCATGTTCAACGACAATAAGAAGGCCTTCGAGAGCGTGACACTCAACATGGAGTATGTCGAGGCATCGCAGACCTACAACGTGTCGTTCAACGTTGTGATTGTTGACGGTCGCGAGTTCAGCGGCACATACTCTGGTGCTATCGCTGGCAGCCCCGCAGCATAAATAAAGGCACAGAGAGGCTTTTGTACAACCTAACACGACAATTCTCATGAAAAATATTTGGTTAATAATGTGTGCAGCTCTTACTCTTACACTCTTTGCGGGGTGTAAGGGTAACGAGCCAGAGATCAAGCCCCAGGGCGACACCACACTTACTCTTGAGACAAAGAGCATCGATGTAACTGCCGAAGGTGGTCACTTCGAGGTTAACTACACCCTTGAGAACCCCGTAGAGGGTGCCGAGCTCAAGGTTAGCGCAGAGAAGGATTGGGTCTACAATGTGGACACCTCTGTCGATGGCGTCATCTCGTTCGATGTCGCTACAAGCTACGATGAGGAGGCTCGCAACTGCCGCCTCGAGCTCATCTACCCAGGCGTATACCCCAACCCTACCCTCACCGTGAAGCAGGCGGTGGGAAAGGAGCACTCCATAAAGCTCGAACTTGTAAATGCTGCGGCTACTACCATCACTATGAACGTAGTGCCCCAGGACAAGAACATGCCCTACGTCTTTATCCTTGGTACTGGCAAGTACTTCGAGGAGAATGGTGGCGAGCTTATGTATAGCGATGAGGCTTTGTGGGCAAGCGACCTGGAGATTTTTGAGAGCTTTGGCGGTGCCTTCGGTGGCGACGCATCTACGGGTGCTGCAGCCTTTATGTACACAGGCGATATGATGGGTCACCAGTTCACTGGCGTTACACCCAACACCACCTATGTGGCATACGCCTATGGTTTCGACAACGAGACCCTTACGCCCCTTACCGAGATTTCGCGCCTGAAGATTACAACTACCGCAGTCAGCGACTACACCCTCCACTTCGACTTCAATGTCGAGGTTGACGGTCCAAATGTCACCATCGACATCGCACCTCAGGGCTACGACGGTTACTACTACTATGGCGTATTCTGGGCAAAGGATGTAGCGGGCGCTTCGGAGGATGAGATGCGCAGCTACTGCGAGCAGACATGGGAGAACGACAAGGCATACTACTCATCATTCTTCGACACCCCAGAGCAGGGCTTACACTTCATCTTCAACGAACTTGCCTTCCGCGGTGCACAGCACCTCGAGGTGGAGCTCGACGCCAACACCGAGTTTATCCTCTGGGCATTCGGCATGGATGACGAGGCGTTGATGAACACCACTCCCGAGTTCTATACCTTCACTACAGGCAATGTTCAGGCTTCGGAGAATACATTTGTGTTGTCAGTTCCCGAGCTCTACCCCCGCAAGGCGACAGTCAAGGTTGAGCCATCGAACGATGATACCTATGTTGCGACACTCGTTGCTGGCGACCGCTTCGAGGGTACCACCGACGCCGAGATTATGGAGTATATCCTCACCAACTTCAACGTTCAGTACCTCACAGGCACCATGAGCGACACAGCAACAGGCCTTGTGCCCTCTACAGAGTATGAGCTCCTCGTATTCGGTGCACAGGCTGGCGCAGCAACTACGGGTCTCAGCCGCTATAGGTTCACCACCGAGGATGTTGTCTACGCAGACCTCGACTTCTCACTCACCATCGACAAGTACTACGATGGCACGGAGCTCGCAGCTCTTGACTCAAGCTACGAGGGCCTTGAGGGCACAGCAATCGTGCCTATCACCGCAAATGTCGACGCGGCGGCTGTGGCATTCTACTTCAACGCCATGAACGCCCTCGACTTCCCCTACTATGAGTACGAGCAGATTATTGAGGGTCTTGTTGCCGATGGCGCAGTTGATGAAGTTACATCCTACTACGCATTTGAATTCGATGTTGCTTACACCTTCTTCGGCGTTGCTGAGGATGTGGATGGCAACTTCACCGAGGTGTGGTCATCGAAGGATACCACATTCACGGTTGATGGATGCTCTCCCGCATCGGAGTTCTTCGCAACTCCCTCGGCTATGGGCGCACGCAAGGCTATGAAGGCTGAGCAGGGTCTTCTGAGCGTAGAGTAACTATTATAAGGTATTTTTAGTTGGGTGTCAACCTTCGGGTCGGCACCTTTTTTTGTAGATTTGTGGGGGGGTATGTCATCCTGAGCATTAGCGAAGGATCTCCTCGAAACCGACAAGCGACATCGTCCATTGTGTATTGTCGCGTATGAGATTCTTCACTTCGTTCAGAATGACAACTCTCTCCCCACACACAATTTTTCGTCAGAGCGGTGCAGATGTGGTGCTGACATGAAAAAGCCACCGATGGGTAGTACTAAGGCGTACATCCCATTGGTGGCTTTGATTGAAGCGCCGCAGATGCGCCGCTATCACGGAAAATTACTTACCCATGTAACCCTTTGATGATGGAGACCACAGCACCAAGTCCCCCTTTTCAAAGGGGGATTTAGAGGGATTGTAGATATGAAAAGGTGGTGTTTTGACACCACCACTATATTAAGGGTTAAAAAAAAGGCCCTCCCATGTGGGAAAGCCTTACATTATGCAATGTCCTACATCAAAGATTACATCTTCATATATCCCTTAATATAGTGGTGGTGGCTGCCGTAGCGGTTGAATGCTGCACGGTCGAGCTCCTCCTGTGCTGATGGGTGTGCTACAGAGATGATGAGGCGTGCACGCTCCTGGAGGCTCTTGCCATAGAGGTCTACTGCACCATTCTCTGTTACGAACCAGTGGATGTGGTTACGTGTTGTCACAACACCTGAACCCTCAGTGAGGACGTCAGAGATCTTCGATACACCCTTAGTAGTGATTGAAGGCATTGCGATGATAGCCTTACCACCCTTAGAGAGTGAAGCACCGTAGATGAAGTCTACCTGACCACCTACGCCAGAGTAGAACTTGCGACCGAGTGAGTCAGCACATACCTGACCAGTGATATCAACCTGGAGTGCAGAGTTGATAGCTGTAACCTTGTCGTTCTTAGAGATGATGAATGGGTCGTTAGTGTAGCCTACGTCCATCATGAGTACGCCTGGGTTGTCGTCGATGAAGTCGTAAACCTTCTGTGAACCCATAAGGAATGTAGATACCATCTTACCCTTATCGATGTTCTTCAATGCGCCGTTGATTACGCCCTTCTCTACGAGGGGAAGTACGCCATCTGCGAACATCTCGGTGTGAACACCAAGGTTCTTGTGGTTGCCGAGCTGTGCGAGTACAGCGTTAGGAATAGCACCGATACCCATCTGGAGTGTAGCACCATCCTCGATAAGACCTGCACAGAGGTTACCGATCTTTGTCTCCACCTCGTTAGGAGTTGTGAAGTGTGCCTCCTCGAGTGGCTGGTCGTCCTCAACGAAGAAGTTGATGCGTGAGCTGTGGATCATCGCGTCACCGAATGAACGGGGCACGTACTTGTTAACCACTGCGATAACGTAGTCTGCACACTCTACAGCTGCGAGTGTAGCATCTACTGAAGTACCGAGAGACACGTAGCCGTGCTTGTCGGGACGAGATACCTGGATCATAGCAACGTTGCAAGGCACAGCGCCAGAACGGTAGAGCTTCTGAGTCTCAGAGAGGAAGATTGGAATATAGTCAGCGAAACCTGCCTGAGTCACCTTACGCACGTTGCCACCCACGAAGAATGAGTCGAGCTGGAATACGCCCTCGAACTCGGGCTCTGCGTAGGGTGCAGGACCCTCAGTGTGGAGGTGGTGGATGTGAACATCCTTGAACTCACCATTACGGCCACGGTCGCACATAGCCTTGATGAGGCACTGTGGAGCTGACGCTACTGAACTAAGGTGAATATGATCACCCGACTTGATGCACTTAACAGCCTCGGCTGCAGTTGTAAACTTAATGTTGTTCATCTCTTTAAGTTTTTATTTTAGGTAATTGTCTATTATTTCCAAAGTGTGACACCAATTTGTTGTCAGAAGGGGTGAGATTTGGCGATTTGTCGCAGTCTGAAAAAGCGGAGTTTACTCGAAGTAAATGAGCATTTTTCAGACAAGCAAAGCGTCAAAGATTACCCCTTATCACAACAAATTAACTATTTGCGCTTGACTTCGACTTGCTCGTAACCCTCGATAATATCGCCAACCTTAATATCGTTGTAAGACTCGATGTTAAGACCGCAATCCTGACCTACGGTAACCTCCTTAACGTCATCCTTGAAACGACGGAGTGAGCCGAGCTTACCAGTGTAGATAACGATACCATCACGGATGACACGGATAGGTGTGTTACGCTGCATGCGACCCTCGCGAACGATACAGCCGGCAACAGTACCCACCTTTGAGATCTTGAAGGTCTCGAGCACCTCGGTAGAGCATACGATCTCCTCCTTCATAACGGGTTCGAGCATACCCTCGATAGCGTCCTTAATCTCGTTGATAGCGTCGTAGATGATTGAGTAGAGGCGGATATCAATCTGCTCCTTCTCGGCAGCCTTACGCGCAGCAGCTGAGGGACGCACCTGGAAGCCCACGATGATGGCGTTAGATGCGGCAGCGAGGAGCACATCAGACTCTGAGATCTGACCCACAGCAGAGTGGATAACGTTAACCTGTACGGTCTCCTTCGAGAGCTTGATGAGTGAGCCAGACATAGCCTCCACAGAGCCGTCCACGTCACCCTTAACGATGATGTTAAGCTCCTTGAACGAACCGATAGCGATACGGCGACCGATCTCGTCGAGCGTTACGTGCTTCTGTGTCATGATGCCCTGCATACGCTGCAACTGCTCACGCTTGTTCGCGATCTCACGAGCCGAGCGGTCATCATCCATAACGTTGAACGTATCACCCGCCTGTGGCGCACCGTTAAGACCGAGCACCTGTACGGGAGTTGAGGGACCTGCCTCGGTTACCTTCTTACCATTCTCGTCGAACATAGCCTTCACGCGGCCTGTGTATGTACCTGAAAGGAGCACATCACCCACGCGGAGAGTACCATTCTGAACCATGATTGTAGCGACGTAGCCACGACCCTTATCCAACATAGACTCGATAACGGCACCCGAAGCCTTACGGTCGGGGTTCGCCTTAAGCTCGAGCATCTCGGCCTCGAGCAATACCTTCTCGAGGAGCTTGTCGAGGTTCATACCCTGCTTTGCAGATACCTCCTGGCACTGGTACTTACCACCCCAATCCTCTACGAGGTAGTTCATTGCCGAAAGCTGCTCGCGGATGCGGTCAGAGTTTGCCTGGGGCTTATCCATCTTGTTGATAGCGAACACCATAGGCACACCTGCTGCAGAGGCGTGGTTGATAGCCTCCACGGTCTGTGGCATGACGCTGTCGTCGGCAGCAACGATGATGATAGCCACGTCGGTCATCTTAGCACCACGCGCACGCATCGCTGTAAAGGCCTCGTGACCTGGGGTATCGAGGAACGTAATCTTCTGACCGTTGAGCTCAACAGAGTAAGCACCGATGTGCTGGGTGATACCACCCGCCTCGCCAGCTGTTACGTTAGTCTTACGGATGTTATCCAAGAGCGAAGTCTTACCGTGGTCTACGTGACCCATTACGGTAACGATAGGGGGACGTGCCACGAGCTCATCGTCAGTGTCTGCGTCAGCCTCGATAGCCTCCTGAATCTCCACTGATACGAACTCTACGGTGAAGCCGAACTCCTCAGCCACTACTACCAATGCCTCAGCATCGAGACGCTGGTTGATAGATACCATAAGGCCGAGGTTCATACATGCCGAGATGACCTCCATGGGCGATACGTTCATCATGGTAGCGAGCTCACTCACAGTTACGAACTCCGTAACCTTGAGCACGCTGCGCTCCATCTCCTCGCGCTCCATCTCCTCGTTCATGCGCTCACGAACCTCCTCACGCTTCTCCTTACGATACTTCGCACCCTTAGACTTTGTACCCTTGGCTGTAAGACGTGCCAAGGTATCCTTAACCTGCTTCTGTACCTCCTCATCCGATACCTCGGGGCGTACTACGGGCTTTGGCTGCTGCTTCTGCTGCTTCTTATTCTTCTTTGACTGCTGCTGAGCCTGCTGGTTGTTGTTATTGTTCTGGTTGCCACCCTGGTTGTTGTTACCACCCTTCTGGCCACCCTTCTCAGGCTTACCAACGTTCTTACCCTCCTTGGCTACGTTCACCTTCTCCTTCTCGAGACGCTTACGCTTGTGCTTGCCACCAGGAACCATGTTCGAAACATCCATAGTACCGAGAATCTTGGGACCCTCGAGCTGTGACATCTGAGGACGGAACACAGAGTCGCGCTTAGGCTCATCTACATTCTCCTCCTGCTTAGCCTCCTCAACTACGGGTGCAAGTGCGGGCTTATGCTCTACCTTAGGCTCTGCGGGTGCTGGCTTGGGTTCCTCGCGCTTGGGCTCCTCAACAACGGGTGCTGGCGCGGGCTTGGGCTCCTCCTTCACCTCTACGGGTGCGGGAGCCTCCTCCTTCTTCTTGCCACCGAGGTCAATCTTACCCAAGATCTTAGGACCGCGAACCTCATCCTTTACGCTGATGACGTTGCTCTTTACGACAACCTCGTCCTCCTCGTCCTCCTTTGCGTTCTGCGAGTTGATGCTCACTGAACCCTTAGTCTGGATGCGCTCACGCACAGCGTTACGCTCGTTACCCGACTGGCGGTTACGACCAAACTCCTTCTCGAGTACTGCATATACGTCTGCAGATACGGGTGACGAGGGCGAACAATCGCTCTGCAGGCCCTTGCGCTGGAGAAAATCGGCAAGCGTGTTAAAGCCCACCTTAAACTCCTTCGCCACCTGTATAAGTCTTATTTTCTTGCTATTATCCATTCAATTTTCCTTTCATTAATCGTTATCAACTCTACTCGAACTCTGCCTTAAGCACAGCTACTACGGCCTCAGCCTGCTCAATCTCGAGGTCTGCACGGTGTGCAATCTCCTCAACGGGGAGCTCCAATACGCTCTTTGCAGTGTCGCAACCAGCATTCTTGAGCGCCTCGATGATCCAACCCTCGATCTCGTCTGCAAACTCCGTGAGTGCTACATCCTCCTCCTCGATCTCACGATATACGTCGATGTCGTAGCCTGTGAGCATCTTCGAGAGACGGATGTTAAGACCACCCTTACCGATAGCCAAAGATACCTCCTCGGGCTTCAAATATACAGATGCTGTCTTACGCTCCTCGTCGATTGTGATAGTCGAGATCTTCGCGGGGTTCAACGAACGCTGAATCATTAGCGATGTGTTAGCTGTGTAGTTCACAACGTCGATGTTCTCGTTGCGCAACTCCTTAACTACGGTGTAGATACGTGAACCCTTCATGCCGACGCAAGCACCTACGGGGTCGATGCGCTCGTCGTAAGACTCAACTGCCACCTTAGCACGCTCACCAGGGATACGCGCGATGCGCTTGATGGTGATGAGACCATCGTAGATCTCGGGCACCTCCTGCTCGAACAAACGCTCGAGGAACTGGTTGTCGGTACGAGAAAGGATGATGCGTGGCTGGTTGTTGTTCATCTCTACAGACTTAACGATAGCCTTGATGGGATCACCCTTGCGGTAGAAGTCGTTGGGAATCTGCTCGCTCTTGGGCAATACGAGGTCGTTGTCCTCATCGTCACGTACGAGCACCTCCTTCTTCCACACCTGATATACCTCACCTGTGATGATCTCGCCAACCTTCTCTGAGTACTTCTCGAAGAGGGCTGCCTTCTCGAGGTCGAGGATGCGTGATGCGAGGTTCTGGCGGAGTGACAACACTGCACGACGACCAAACTGTGTCATGTCGATCTGGTCAACATACTCATCACCTACGTCGTATGATGCGTCGATAGCCTTAACCTCCGAGAGTGCAATCTCGGTGTTCTCATCCTCCAACATATCGTCCTCTACGACTGTGCGGTTACGCCAAATCTCGAGGTCACCCTTCTCTGGGTTGATGATAACGTCGAAGTTTTCGTCACTCTCAAACTGCTTCTGGAGTGCGTGGCGGAATACATCCTCCAATACACCGATAAGCGTAGAGTTGTCGATGCTCTTGAGCTCCTTGAACTCTGCAAAGTTACTGATAAGATTAATGTACTTCATTTTGTGTTTTATATTTTGTTTTGATTATTTGTCTTGTTTGTGATGTACTATGAGTTTTGATAGCTAATACACGATTTCACTCACCCAACACGATAAGATTTGTTGTTAGAAGGGTGTCAGATACAACGCTCGGCGAATTTCGAAGCGATGGGCTGTACTAAGGCGTACTGCCCATTGCTGAGATAATTCGTTAGCGGCAGTAGATGACCCCTTATCACAACAAATTACTTGAAGTCGAGGTATTCTTTGACATACTTTATCTCCTCCCACTTGTACTCCTTTGTAACCTCCACGGTCACCTTACGCTTCTTGCCCTCCACGGCCTGCTTCTCCTCGTATGAGAGCACGATACCCGCCTCATCGGCGCTGTTGAGCTTCGCAAGGAGCTTGATACCATCCTTGAGTAGCACCTCTACAGATGAGCCGATAATCTTGTTGTACTGGCGTAGGAGCTTGAGCTCCGAGCCGATGCCTGCCGATGCTACCATAAGCGAGAAGTCCTCAACCTCGCGGTCGAACTCCGCCTCGATAGCGCGGTTAAGCGCTGCGCAATCTTCAAGTTTTACGGCAGTATCGCTGTCGATGAGGAGTTCTATCTCGCCCATAGGGCTGATTTTGCACTCTACAACATAGATGTCGCTACCCTCGAGGTGGCGCTCAGCAATCTCCGTAACTGTCTTAACATCAATCATTTTTATACTATTTTATTACATTATCATCGGCTTATGGGACGATTAGATTATCCGCCCAAGTACGAAATAAGGGGACTTCTCGTCCCCTTACACTCGCTCTAATACGCTGCAAATATACTACTTTTTTTTATACTACACAATATATATAGGTATTTTTCTGCAATCAACGCACATATTTTCGACACCATATCAAGGAAAAGCTCTCAAAAATTTGCACATATCACTTTAATGGTTAACTTTGTATAAAATTTACTAAAACAAACGTATGTCAGTAGAAAGCACAGTAAGAGCCGTGACGACTCTACGCCTTACGGAGATGAAGCAGCGCGGCGAGAAGATCGCTATGCTAACATCATATGATTACTCTATGGCAAAGATTGTCGATAAGGCAGGTATCGATGTTATCCTCGTCGGCGACTCAGCAGCAAATGTGATGGCAGGTTTCGAGACAACTCTCCCCATCACCCTCGATATGATGATCTACCACGCCAAGTCTGTAGTACGCGCCGTGGAGCGCGCATTGGTTGTTGTGGACCTCCCCTTCGGTACATACCAGGGCAACTCGAAGCTCGCCCTCGACTCAGCTGTTCGCATCATGAAAGAGACTGAGGCAGACGCAGTTAAGATGGAGGGTGGCGAGGAGATTTTGGAGTCTGTACAGCGCATCATCTCGGCAGGCATCCCCGTTATGGGTCACCTCGGCCTTATGCCACAGTCCATCCATAAGTTCGGCACATACAACGTGCGCGCAAAGGAGAAGTCGGAGGCAGACAAACTCATTCGCGACGCTAAGCTCCTGGAGGAGGCAGGCTGCTTCGCCGTCGTATTGGAGAAGATTCCCGCAGAGCTCGGCAAGCGCGTATCGGAGGAGTTGCATATCCCCACAATCGGCATCGGTGCGGGTGGCTCGACAGATGGTCAGGTGCTCGTTGCGCACGATATGCTCGGCATCACACAGGCCTTCTCACCCCGTTTCTTGCGTCGCTATGCCGATGTAGGCACAACAATCCTTGAGGCCGTAGGTCACTATGTCGATGACGTCAAGAGCCGCGACTTCCCCAACGAGAAGGAGCAGTACTAAACAACGTACAATACTAGACCAACAACTACACCTAAAATATATTACATAATGAAATGGATTGATGCTATAGTATATACACTGCAGAATAACAGAACAGAAAATGGCGAATATGAACCTATGCACTATTCTGATATTACTGAAGCTATTATAGAGAATAATTTACGCAATAAATTTGGTATAACCCCACAAAATACGGTTAATGCGACACTATCCACACACCCTGAGTTATTTATAAAAATGGTGCTTGGAATGTACGGTTTAACAGACAAAGGCAAAAAGTATATTGTAAAAGGTGTACCAACTGCAATCATTGAACCCACAGAGACTCCAGAGACTATAGAAACCCAGGAAGACACAGATTCTGATACAATTGATGATAAAATTGCCGAGGAAATTGAAAACGAGAATAAATCAAAAATTGTTAAGATCTTTGGCATGTTTTGGGATAGATCCAAGGTTAATTGGTCTGCCAACAACATGTTAGGTCAACAAATAGGCAAATCAGACCCAGTTGATTTCAGTGAGGTTAGAGGCATCTACCTTTTACATGATGGAAGAGAGGTTATTTATGTTGGACAAGCACATGACACTTCTATATACAAGAGATTAAGAGGTCACACGAAAGACAGACATTCAGGAAGATGGAATAGATTTTCATGGTTTGGACTCGACGGAATCGATTCCGAGAATGGCGCGATTATAAAGACAAGCGAGGATATCAATGTAAACCTTGGCGATTTAATTAATTCGCTAGAGGGAATTCTAATTGAAGGTATAGAACCACGTCAAAATAGAAAACAAGGAAATAAGTTTGGAGATGAATATATACAAACTTCTGATCCAAACATGGAAAAAGACAGGGCTCAAAAATACATTTTAGAAATGTTTAGCAAGTCTTAAAAAAGATCCAAGGATTAACCCCAAGGATTTCGCAATCAAGCTCTTCATGGAGACATTGTAGTAAATAGAGTTAGGGAGTTTAGCGATTTATTTCACTAAGCTCCCTAAACTCTTTATACTCCCTAAATTCACTAACGCTCTACCTTCAGCAACGATGAGTCGCCATAGCTCAAAAAGCGGAAATCGTTCTCCAAGGCATAGTCGTAAATCTTGTGCCAATCATCTCCAACATAGGCACTTACGAGAAGTAACAACGTTGACTTAGGCTGATGGAAATTGGTGATTATGTAACGCACGATGCGGAAGCGATAACCCAGCGGCGTAATCATAATCTGCGTTGCCGCCTTGAGCTGCTCAATGCCCCTCTCGCGCATATAATTTACAAGCGTCGAAAGCACCTCCTCGCCCTTAAAATCAGCAGGTATATCGTACAACTCCCACTGCCCTACTACGCGCTCCTCACATGGGTTACCCTCGCTCTTAATGCGCCATGCAAGCG
>JAEZPN010000082.1 GCA_023413645.1 Bacteroidota bacterium | reverse complement strand
CGACATTTGGCGGTTTTGAGACTTTCCTTTATGCTCCAAACATCGTAACTAAGCGCGGTGCTCACATCCGCGACTGTAACGATATCAAGCGTGTGATGATCACCGTTGTTGTGGCTCTTATCCCCGCTTTGTTGTTTGGCATGTACAACATCGGCCGTTTGGCTGGTATGACTGGCGTATGCGACGCATTCCTCTATGGTTTGATCGAGATGTTGCCTATGATCGTTGTATCATATGTAACTGGTCTTGCTATCGAGTTCATCTTTGCAGAGCGTCGTAAGCACGAGATCTATGAGGGCTTCCTCGTATCAGGTCTTCTCATCCCTATGGTTATGCCTATCGGCACTCCACTTTGGATGGTTGCTGCAGCTACTGCATTCGCTGTTATCATCGGTAAGGAGGTATTTGGTGGTACAGGTATGAACGTCTTCAACCCCGCGTTGTTGGCTCGTGCCTTTGCGTTCTTCGCATATACTCCCCAGATGTCAGGTGAAAACGTATGGTACTCAACTGGCAAGATTCACAACCTCTTGGGTCTCAAGGCTGAGGGCGTAGCTACTACTACAGGTGCTACACCATTGGCAAACCTTGCTGACTATGGTACTCTTCACGCTCAGGGTGCAGAGCCTATCTCAGCTTTGGATGCCTTCTTTGGCTTTATCCCGGGTTCTATGGGCGAGACATCAACTTTGGCAATCTTGATCGGTGCTGCTATCTTGCTCTTCACAGGCGTAGCTTCATGGCGCATTATGTTGTCAGTATTCGCTGGTGGTTTGGCTATGGGTTACCTCTTCCAGGCTGTTGGTATGACAGACTACCCCGCATACTTCCACCTTCTCGTTGGTGGTTTCGCATTCGGTGCTGTATTTATGGCTACTGACCCCGTTACATCTGCTCAGACAAACACTGGTAAGTGGATCTACGGTTTGATGGTGGGTATGTTGGCAGTCCTCATCCGCGTTATCAACCCTGCTTATCCCGAGGGTATGATGCTTTCAATCCTCTTCATGAATGCTTTGGCTCCGCTTATCGACTACTTCGTTGTTGAGCGTAACATTGCACGTCGTAAGAAGCTAATCAAGAACGTTAAATAATCCGAGAAGCTATGGCAATTAATAAGAATTCAAACATGTATACCATCATCTACACTGTTGTAATGGTGGTTATCGTAGGTGCTTTGCTCGCGGTCTTGGCTACTTCACTCAAGAGTCGACAGGATGATAACGTACGTAACGACCAGAAGTTCTCTATCATGAAGGCTTTTGGCGCAGCTAATGACAAGAGCGACAAGGTAGAGACTATCAAACTCTTTAAAGAGAACGTCACTATTGGTGAGGTTAATGTTGTTAAAGTGGATGAGGAAGTTACTGCTACTGTAAACTGGCTTGATAAGGAGGATGAGGATAGAATCTTCACTATTTTGGGCGACCGCAAGAAGCTTGCTAAGTTGGATAACAACTACCCTATCTTCAAGTATGTTAATAATAAGGGTGAGAACCTCTATGTTTTGCCTATGACTGGTTCAGGTCTTTGGGATGATATCTGGGGCTACGTTGCTATCAACGAGGAGTTGAAAATCTCTGGTATCGTAATGGACCACAAGGGCGAGACTCCAGGTCTTGGTGCTGAGATCGCTACCAAGAAGGTTCAGGATAAGTTTGCTGGCAAGTTGTTGTACGATGCTGAGGGCGTTTTTGCTGTTGAGATGGTTAAGGGTATGACTAAGAAGCAGGCACAGGCTGATGCTTCAAAGGTTGATGCTATCACTGGTGGTACAAAGACTTGTGACGGCGTTAACGATATGTTGAAGGCATCTATTCAGAAGTATGAGAAGTTCCTTCTCAGCATCGAGAAAGAGACTGGAAACGACGTAAAGGGCAACACTGATAATAATGAGACTGTCGAGGAGAACGGCAACGGCACTACCGAGGAGTCTCCAATTGATGAACCTACTAATAACGTGGAGGAGTAAGCTATGAAATTGAGTAAGAATTTTACAAATCCTTTGGCAGCAAATAACCCCGTTATCGTTCAGATCTTGGGTATTTGTTCTGCTTTGGCCGTAACAGTTCAGCTTAAGCCTGCATTGGTTATGGGTCTTTCTGTGACTTTCGTGTGTGCATTCGCTAACCTCGTGATGTCGTTGTTGCGTAATGGTCTTCCATCACGTATCCGTATCATCGTGCAGTTGGTTGTTATCGCAACACTTGTAATCGTTGTTGACCAGGTGCTTAAGGCATTTATGTATGATGTATCAAAGCAGCTCTCAGTATACGTTGGTCTTATCATCACCAACTGTATCGTGATGGGTCGTGTTGAGGCATTCGCATTGGGTAACAAGCCTTGGGCGTCATTCGTTGACGGTATCGCAAACGGTTTGGGTTATACCATCATCTTGGCTATCGTGGCTCTCTTCCGTGAGTTCTTCGGTTCTGGTTCACTCTTTGGCCAGACAATCATCAAGGAGAGTGCATACATCGCTGAGGGTGGTTGGTATTCTAACACTGGTTTGATGCTCTTCCCACCAATGGCACTTGTCATTGTAGGTTGCATCATTTGGATACATCGTACTATTAACAAGGATCTTCAGGAAAAATAGGAGGGTAGCATATGTTAAATTTGTTTATTAATTCGGCGTTAATTGAGAACATGGTCTTCGCATACTTCTTTGGTATGTGTTCATATATCGCCGTATCTAAGAGCGTAAAGACCGCGTTGGGCTTGGGTGCTGCTGTTACCTTCGTACAGGTTATGACTGTGCCCTTGAACTTCCTATTGAATAAGTATGTACTCACTGAGGCAACTTCTATATTCAAAGTAGACTTGAGCTTCTTGTCGTTCATCCTCTTCATCGCCGTTATCGCTGCATTCGTGCAGTTGGTAGAGATGATTGTCGAGAAGTTCTCTCCTTCGTTGTACAACCAGTTGGGTATCTTCTTGCCCCTTATCGCTGTAAACTGCGCAATCATGGGTGGTTCACTCTTCATGCAGCAGATGGTAGGTGCAGGTGAGATCGAGAACGTTGGTGGTGCTGTAGTTTACGGTCTCGGTTCTGGTATTGGTTGGTGGTTGGCTATCGTTATGATGGCTGCTATCCGCGAGAAGATCGAGTACTCACACATTCCTGCAGCTATGAAGGGCCCTGGTATCGCATTTATCATCACTGGTTTGATGGGTATCGCCTTCATGATCTTCTCTGGTATCGACTTGGAGAAGTTTGGCGAGGACTTGAAGAAATCCAAGGCTAAGGAGGCTGTTGAGACTACTGTAACAGAATCTAACAAGGCTGAAACTGAGCAAGTAGAGGTAATTCTTGTAGATAGCGAGAATACCGAGACTTCAGAGTCTACCGAGATAGTCAATGAATAACCTTTAATAAGAGTATATAATATGGAAATTATTATCTATGCAGTAGTTGCCTTTTTGGTGGTGACACTCTTGTTGGTGGCGCTACTCCTCTTTGCAAAGGCAAAGCTCACCTCGTCAGGTGCCGTTAAGATCGACATCAACGAGGGTGGCAAGGTATTGGAGGTAGAGTCTGGTTCTACACTCCTCAATACACTCTCTGAGCAGGGTATCTTCCTCCCCTCAGCATGTGGTGGTAAGGGTGCTTGCGGTCAGTGCAAGTGCCAGGTTGTAGCTGGCGGTGGCGAGATTTTGCCTACCGAGCGTGGCTTCTTCAACCGCCGCGAGATCAACGAGGGCTGGCGCCTTGGTTGCCAGGTTAAGGTTAAGGAGGATATGCAGATCAAGGTTCCTGCATCTGTATTGAGCATCAAGAAGTGGGAGTGCGAGGTTGTGTCTAACAACAACGTTGCTACATTTATCAAGGAGTTCGTGGTTAAGCTCCCCGAGGGCGAGCACCTCAACTTCCGCAGTGGTGGTTACATCCAGATCGACGTTCCTGCAATCACTGTTGATTACAAGGACATCGACGTAGATCCCGAGTACCGCGAGGATTGGGAGAAGATGGGTGTCTTCAACCTCAAGATGGTTAACCCTGAGCCTCAGGTACGTGCATACTCATGTGCTACATACCCCGCTGAGGGCGATATCATCAAGCTTAACGTGCGTATCGCAACGCCTCCATTCGATCGTGCTAAGAACGATTGGATGCCTGTTAACCCTGGTGTATGTTCTTCATACATCTACTCGTTGAAGCCCGGCGACAAGATCATCATGTCAGGTCCTTTCGGTGAGTTCTTCCTCCCCGACAACCTCTCTGACGATCAGGAGCTCGTATTCATCGGTGGTGGTGCAGGTATGGCGCCTATGCGTTCACACATCATGCACCTCTTCAAGACCCTCAAGACTGGTCGCAAGGTTAACTTCTTCTACGGTGCACGTTCACTCAAGGAGGCGTTCTACCTCGATGACTACTACCAGATTGAGAAGGAGTTCCCCAACTTCAAGTTCCACCTCGCGCTCGACCGTCCCGATCCCGTGGCAGACGAGGCTGGTGTACCTTATGTTGCAGGCTTCGTACACAATGTTCTCTATGAGACATATCTCAAGAACCACGACGAGCCAGAGGGCATCATCTACCTCATGTGCGGTCCTCCGATGATGGCACAGTCGGTAGTAAACCTTCTCGACAGCCTTGGTGTGCCTGAGGAGAATATCCTCTTCGATAACTTCGGCGCATAGCCTTTGTTGTGATAGCGGCGCATTTGCGGCGCTTCAATCAAACCCACCAATGGGATGTACGATTAAGTACTACCCATCGGTGGGTTTTTCATGTCAGCACCACAACTGCACCACTCTGACAACAAAGCATAACACCACACATCCTGGCTATTTTCATGTCGAGACCAAGCCTAACCCCTTCTGACGCGAAATTCCTATGGGGAAGTCAGCCAATGTAAATTTGTTATCAGAGTGGATTAGGCTTGGTTTATCGCAAAAGAAGAACCCCACGGGATAGTACATAAAGTACAGCCTGTGGGGTCTTAGTTTGGGGATGGACCGAGAATGACCCACTATCACAACCACAATTTCGCAGGAGAAGGTAGCTGATGCAACGCTCGGCAAAAATGCCGTGGGTAATACTTGGCGTATGTCGTGAGGCTAATTTGTTGTCAGAGTGGGTTAGGCTTGGTCTATCGCGAAAGAAGAACCCCACGGGATAGTACATGAAGTACAGCCCGTGGGGTCTTACTTTGGGGATGGGCCGAGAATGGCCCACTATCACAACCACAATTTCGCAGGAGAAGGTAGCAGATGCAACGCTCGGCAAAAATGCCGTCGATGGGTAATACTTGGCGTATGTCCCATTGACGGCACTTTTTGTTAGAGGCAGCAGATGCTGCCTTATCGTGTGAAATTACTTTTCGAACTTAGCCTTAGCCTTCTCCAACTGACGCTTAATAATATCCATTGAATTATCTATCGCTTCCTCAAAGGTGAATGCTCGCTCCTCAACACGGATGTCGCTACCGGGAACATGGAGCGAAACTACTACTACTTTGTTGCCCTTTTCTGAGTCGGGATCGAGACGCAATACCACCTCTACATCACCCGCTCTCTCATCGACAAAGCGATCCAATCTATCCATCTTCTTCTGAATGAACTCAAGGAGCTGCTTGCTCGCATCGAATTTTACTGACTGAATCTGTACGTTCATAGGTCATAAAGTATTAAGTTTATATATAGTGTCGGATGCTCGCGTGGCACCCAACTGTCCGTCATGCCCTATAATACCAAACACCGAGCCATTACTCCCTCTCGCGGGGGTGCGCCATGGCGTACGTGTGTTTTAGGCGCTCTATGTCGAGGTGGGTATATACCTGTGTCGCCTTGAGCGAACTATGACCGAGGAGCTCTTGTATCTCGCGGAGATCACCCCCCTCGTTTAATACCCTTGTAGCAAACGTATGACGCAGCACGTGGGGCGATGTTTTACCCTGAACACCAACACCTTTGAGCTTTCTATCCACGATACGCTCTACGGTTCGGCAGCTTATACGTTCACCTTTCTTCGATAAAATTAACGCTTTTTTTTGAGTCGTGCAAATATTTTGCGAAGAAATTTGAATAAAATACTTTTCGAGGACCTCGCGCAGTGAGCCTAAAAGAGGTTGTATTCGCTCCTTACGACCCTTACCCATAACGCGCAAAGTGGTGTAATCGGAAGATATATCGCCCATGTTTGCCCCGACAAGTTCCGATAGGCGTAGGCCCGCAGTATATATAAGTAGTATGATGAGTGCATCGCGCAGACGCTCGAAGTCGTCGGAGGCTATATCCTCGCGTAGCTCGGCTATGACATCCTCCATGCGGCTGTCGGGAACAAAGGTAGGTAGGCGCTTCGGTGCCTTATACTGTCTGAGGGTCTTCATCAGGTCCTTCTCGACGTGTCCGTGCGCAAGCATCCAGCGCCAGAAGGTGCGCAGCGAGGCCATGGTACGGTTTACGCTCGTCACCTTGAGCTTGCGCTCATCGCCAAGATACACCATCCACTCCTCGACATCCTCGCGTTTGATGCTACTAGGGTCGAAAGCCTCGTGCGTGACGCCACAGAACGCAACGAAGTCGTCGATATCGCGACGATAGTTGCGCACCGTGAGTGGCGAGTAGCGACGCTCCGCCTCGAGCCATAGTATGAATTCGTCGATAAGCATCTACCCCACTACTTAAAGAATTTGTAGTGGAAGAGGAGCAAGTAGACAACAGCAACAGAGATATAGGC
>JAEZPN010000042.1 GCA_023413645.1 Bacteroidota bacterium | reverse complement strand
GCTTAATACCAACCACCCCAAAATCAAGATTGTAGACCACACCGAGATACTCCCCGCAGATGCGCTCCCCGTATTCTCATCTCTCGCCATCGAGAGTTGCATACACCGCATCCCCGGCCTTTCAGAGCACTTCGTATATGGCAACGACGACACCTTCTTTGGTGCCCCCACCACTCCCGAGGACTTCTTCACACCCGACGGCATGCCTATCGTGCGAATGCGTGGTGCGCGCTTCAACCGCAAGTATGCGCGCGACAAAGGCGGCAACTACTATAAGACGGTCTATCGCATGCAGAACCTCGTACAGGAGCGCTGGGGCAAACTCATCTGCCACGAGCCACACCACAACTTCGACGCATACCGCAAGAGCTTCTACGATAAAGCTTTAGCATCTATGCCCCAGGAGTGGGATGCTACCACACATAGCCGCTTTAGAACCAACGACGATATGCAGCGTTGCTTCGTCGGTTACTACGCCATCGCTGCCGAGGGAGCAAAGCTACGCAAGGTAAGCCGATACAACCGCATACGCAACCCGTTTACCTTCGTTAGGGCACTTATTACAGGTCGTGGTGCTGCCGATTCTCGCTGGATAAAACTGCACTTAAAGGACTACTATGAGGAGTTCAATAAGTATAATCCGCTAATGTTTTGCATGAACGATAACTCGACAACTACAGACGAGCAACGCCAGCGAATGTTGGAATTTCTAACGACAAAATTTCCCTCAAAAAGCAGCTTCGAGTTGTAAAAAATCACTCGTCACGACCGCCAAAAATTTGGAGATACAAAGGCTATCCAGCATACGTGTTGGGTAGTCTTTTTTACATGTATCGCATATGGAAAAATTGACCAATTTTAATATTTAACAACCACGAAATGTGTCACAATTATTGGACTATTTTTCACATACTAACCCAGCCTCCATACCAATCTGAATATCACCACAGTACCATAAACCCACTTTTTATCATCACTAACCTTCAAATAATTAAAACGTTATGTCATTTGCACCACGCAAACCACCCAACAACTCGCCATTGTAATCAGCTGATTCTCAGAGGTGTTTCGCACGCGCATCATGACATACGCGTAGAAGCACTCGAAATATTTACAAAACCACTTCTCCAATTGAACTTTTTTTACTATATTTGCGTGATATTTTCAGTTCATCTGTGGAGCATTTTTCCACATGTACAAAATGAGTAATTTTAACACGCTTTGATAACACATCAAGCAATGGCAACAGTTAGCAATAGACTATCAATAGAGGAGGTTAGGTCAATCGTAGAACAGAACGACCGCGTGGCAATCGACGAGGCTACACGTAACAACATCGTTGACTGCTTCCACTTCTTGGAGGCTTTTTCGAAGGACAAGGTCATCTATGGCATCAACACTGGTTTCGGCCCTATGGCACAGTGGCGTATCGATGACGAGCACCTCAACGAGCTTCAGTATAACATCATCCGCAGCCACTCAACAGGTGCTGGTGAACCCCTTCCCACAATCTGTGTTCGTGCTGCAATGTTGGCACGTCTGATGACCTTCATGCAGGCACACTCGGGCGTGAACATCGCAACATGTGAGCTCCTCGTGGAGTTCCTCAACCGCGGCATCTACCCTGTGATTCCACAGCATGGTAGCGTGGGCGCTAGTGGCGACCTCGTGCAGTTGGCACACATCGCACTTGCTCTTATCGGCGAGGGCGAGGTCTTCTACAATGGCGAGCGCCGCAACACCTCGGAGGTTATGCAGGAGTTGGGCATCGAGCCATTGAAGATGTTTATCCGCGAGGGCTTGGCCGTAACTAACGGTACAGCCGTAATGACAGGTATCGGTTTTGTGAACCTCTTCAACGCAAAGCGCCTCTTGGACTGGTCGACAAAGGCTTCAGTGTTGATGAACGAGATTGCATCGTCATACGACGACTTCATGTCCGAGACACTCAACGGTCTTAAGCTCCACAAGGGCCAGAATGCCATTGCAGAGACCATGCGCGAGTTGGCATCGGGCAGCAAGATGCTCCTCAACCGCGAGGCAGAGCTCTATCGCCGCAGCGAGGAGAGCACCTTCCAGCACAAGGTGCAGCCCTACTACTCACTTCGCTGCATACCCCAGATTTTGGGTCCTGTGTGGGATGCTGTAGCAAGCGCTGAGAGTGTCTTGTTGAACGAGATTAACTCTGCGGACGACAACCCCATTGTTGACCCCAAGAACCAGACTGTTATCCACGGTGGTAACTTCCATGGCGACTATGTGTCGTACGAGATGGACAAGCTCAAGATTGCCATCACTAAGCTCACTATGCTCACAGAGCGCCAGATGAACTACCTCCTTCACGACCGTATCAACGGCATTCTTCCCCCATTCGTGAACCTCGGCGTACTCGGTTTGAACTACGGCATGCAGGCACCCGCCTTCACCGCAACAAGTACAACTGCGGAGTGCCAGACGCTCTCTAACCCCATGTACGTTCACTCTATACCCAACAACAACGACAACCAGGACATCGTCTCTATGGGTACTAACTCGGCACTCTTGTGTCAGCGTGTGATAGAGAACAGCTATCAGGTTATGGCTATCCACATGATTACCCTCGTTCAGGCTGTCGACTGCCTCAAGATCGCAGATAAGCTTTCTCCCGCAACACGTGGTCTCTACGATGCTATTCGTGCCGTTGTTCCCACTTTCGTTGTCGACACCCCCAAGTACAAGGAGATTGCTGCGGTAATAGAGTTGCTTAAGAGATAAAATATTTTCAAATATGAACGAAGTAAACACCAACACCCCAGCTCGCTACGCCCTTGTTACGGGTGCCAGCCGAGGCATTGGACGCGCCATAGCTCTGAAATTAGCGTCACAGGGCTTTGTCGTCATCATCAACTACGCATCTAACGTAGCTGCAGCCGAGAAGACGCTCGAAGATATCACCGCAAATGGTGGCAAGGCGGAGTTGCTCCCCTTCGATGTTAGCAACTGCACAGCTGTTGCCGCAGCACTTGCAGAGTGGAAGGCTAACCACCCCAGCGACTACATCTCGGTTGTTGTCAACAACGCCGGTATCCGCAAGGATAACCTCATGATGTGGATGCCTGAGGAGGAGTGGCGCAGCGTGCTCTCTACCTCGCTCGACGGTTTCTACAACGTCACACAGCCCCTCGTTAAGGATATGCTCGTTAAGAAGTGGGGCCGTATCGTAAACGTGGCATCGCTCTCAGGCATCAAGGGTATGCCCGGCCAGGTGAACTACTCAGCAGCTAAGGGTGGTCTCATCGCCGCAACTAAGGCCTTGGCACAGGAGGTAGCTAAGAAGCGTGTAACGGTAAATGCCGTAGCTCCAGGCTTCATCAAGAGCGACATGACATCTGACCTCAACGAGGCAGAGCTCAAGAAGCTCGTACCCGCAGGTCGCTTTGGCGAGCCCGAGGAGGTTGCCGACTTGGTTGCTTTCTTGGTATCGGATGCCGCAGCATACATCACAGGCGAAGTAATTTCTATTAACGGAGGAATCTACACTTGATATGTCAAATAGAGTTGTAATCACAGGAATGGGTATCTATTCCTGCATCGGAAAGAACAAAGAGGAGGTAGTAAAATCACTCTTTGAGGGTAAGTCAGGTATCGGCATCGTTCCCGAGCGTAAGGAGATGGGCTACCAGTCAGCCCTCAGTGGCATTTTGCAGAAGCCCGATTTGAAGGGTGCTCTCGACCGCCGACAGCGTCTCTGCCTCTCGGAGCATGGTCAGTATGCCTATGTTGCTACTGTTGAGGCCTTGGCTCAGGCGGGCATCGACAAGGAGTACCTACTCAACAACGAGGTGGGTATCCTCTATGGTAACGATAGTAGTGCCGAGGCTGTTATCACCGGCACAGACGTAATTCGCGAGAAGAAGAACACGGTGTTGGTAGGTTCTGGAAACATCTTCCAGAGCATGAACTCTACAATCACCATGAACCTCTCTACAATCTTCAACCTTCGAGGCATCAACTTCACCGTGTCGGGTGCTTGTGCCAGCGGTTCACACGCCATCGGCTTGGGCTATATGCTCATCAAGCAGGGTCTTCAGGAGTGTGTCATCTGTGGTGGCGCCGAGGAGGTCAACAAATATTCAATGGGTAACTTCGATGCCCTCAACGCCTTCTCGTCACGCGAGGATGACCCCACAAAGGCATCGCGCCCCTTCGACAAGAACCGCGACGGTCTCGTACCCAGCGGTGGTGCTGCGAGCATTATCCTCGAGAGCTACGAGTCGGCTGTTAAGCGCGGTGCTACAATCCTCGCAGAGGTTGTAGGCTACGGTTTCTCATCTAACGGCGACCACATCTCTGTTCCCAATGTCGATGGTCCTAAGCGCTCGTTGATGATGGCCATCCGTGATGCGGGTGTCGACATCTCGGAGATTAAGTATGTCAACGCTCACGCTACCTCTACACCTGTTGGTGACTTGAACGAGGCTAAGGCTATCGCCGAGGTATTTGGCGAGCACAAGCCCTACGTGGCCTCAACAAAGTCGTTCACAGGTCACGAGATGTGGATGGCAGGTGCCAGCGAGATTGTCTACTCGATGCTCATGATGCAGAACAACTTCATCGCCGCAAACCTCAACTTCGAGGAGCCCGATGAGGCATCTGTAAACATCAACATCCCCACCAAGCGTATCGACATGGAGTTTGACACATTCTTGAGCAACTCATTCGGCTTTGGTGGCACCAACTCATCGCTAATTGTAAAAAAGTTTAAATAATTGATAATCATTTACTACTATGACAATCGAAGAAATTATTGAGAAGGCTTCTGTAGTCCTTGCAGAAGAGTTTGAGATCGATCCATCAACTATCACTCCCGATGCTTCTTTGAAGGATACATTGGGTCTCGACAGCCTCGACTTTGTTGACGTTGTTGTTTTGGTCGAGCAGCACTTTGGCGTAACACTTACAGGTCCCGACTTCGTAGGTATCGTTACATTCAAGGATTTTTACGAGCTCTTGAACCGTAAGATCAATGGCGAGTAGTCCAACCAAGCAGTGGAGTGGCAAGTCTCGAGGAGGTAAGTTTGGCTATCAATTTTTTGCATACACCATTCGACTTCTCGGGATTCGCTGTGCTTACTGCTTCTTGGCCTTCATCGTAGTCTACTTTATCCCCTTTGCCCCCAAGGCTACACGAGCTATATGGACGTACAATAGGGAGAGGCGCAAACTCGGTGTTCTTGCTTCGGTGTGGGAGCTCTACTGCCACTACTTCGTCTTTGGCCAGACGCTCGTCGACAAGATGGCAATGCAGGCAGGTCTCACTAAGCGCTACCGCTACGAGTTCGACAACTATGAGCGTTTCCTTGAGATTCTCAATAGTGGCGAGGGCGTAGTTATGATTGGCGCACATGTGGGTTGCTGGGAGTCGGGTGCTGGATTTTTTGGCACCTACGGCAAGCGCATCAACATCGTAATGTTCGATGCCGAGCACCAGCGCATCAAGGAGGTGTTGGAGAACAACACCAGCCGCGAGGACGACTTCAAAATCATCGCCGTAAATCAGGATGCCATAGCTGCCATGCTCGAGATGAAGGTGGCGCTCAACAATGGCGAGTATATATGCTTCAATGGCGACAGATTTGTCAACCGCGAGCAGGTCTTGCGCGCCGAGATTCTCGGTGGCGAGGCCTTGTTGCCCTCGGGTCCCTTTAAGATTGCTGCCAAGTGCCGCGTTCCTGTGATCTTCTACTACGCTATGCGTGAGAAGAGCTACACCTATCGCTTCATCTTCGAGGAGGCGACATTCGAGGGACGACCCACCCACGAGCAACTTGTTGCGCAGTACGCCGCATCGTTGGATAGAATAGCAAGGAAGTACCCACGTCAGTGGTTTAACTTCTACGATTTCTGGAACATTAATTAGAAACAACATGGTCACGTGGTGGCCAACTAATCTGGTAGGAGATACCTTAAACTTATATATATGAAGCTCACACAACCGCTTGAAAAGGTCTATTGCAAGGAGCATCAGACAGCTCTCGAGGCGCAGCGTCTCGCACAGGAGATTGCCTTTGCACCCATGGTATTTCAGGTCTCTCGCCTGATGGTTAAGTTTGGCATTTTGGAGTACTTGTCAAACAACCGCAATGGCGTTACACAGGCCGAGATCGTGGAGCACACAGGTCTCTCGAACTACGCCGCACAGGTGTTGCTCGAGGCATCGCTCTCGATTGGTACCGTAAAGACCAAGGATGACAAATACACTATCTCTAAGGCGGGATGGTTCCTACTTAACGACCCCATGGCGCGTGCCAACATGAACTTCAACCACGATGTCAACTACTTGGGTCTCTTCCACCTCGAGGATGCGCTCAAGGAGGGTAAGCCCTCAGGCTTGAAGGTCTTTGGCGAGTGGCCCACAATCTATGAGGGTCTCTCAAGCCTCCCTGCTGAGGTGCAGAAGAGCTGGTTTGGCTTCGACCACTTCTACTCTGACGAGTCTTTCGCCCAGGCGTTGAAGATTATCTTCGACGGCGAGCGTAAGGTTAAGCGTTTGTTGGACGTAGGTGGCAACACAGGTCGTTGGGCTATGCAGTGCGTAGGCTACAACAAGGATGTGGAGGTTACAATCATGGACCTTCCCCAGCAGTTGGAGATGATGCGCCAGCAGACAGCAGGCAAGGAGGGTGCCGACCGCATCCACGGCTATGGCTGCAACCTCTTGGACGAGAGCGTTAAGTTCCCCACTCCCGCATTCGATGTTATCTGGATGAGCCAGTTCCTCGACTGCTTCTCTGAGGAGGAGGTAACGAGCATCTGCCGTCGTGCTGCAGAGTCTATGGACGAGCACTCACGCCTCTATATCATGGAGACATTCTGGGATCGCCAGAAGTATGAGACAGCGGCCTACTGCTTGACACTCACAAGCATCTACTTCACTGCTCTTGCCAACGGTAACAGCAAGATGTACCACTCTGACGACATGGAGCGCTGCGTGAATAACGCGGGTCTCGAGGTCGAGGAGATTGTCGATGGCTTGGGTCTCGGTCACTCAATTATGATTTGCAAGAAGAGAAATGGCTAATATCATTGACCTTATACCACAGCGTGCTCCTATCGTTATGGTTGAGGAGTTTCTTGGCATCGAGGATAACGTGTCAAGAACAAGCCTTAGCGTAAAGGAGGATAACATATTCGTAGACAACGACACCCTCTCGGAGTGTGGTCTTATCGAGCATATCGCACAGTCGGCAGCCGCACGTGTTGGACACATCTTCAACACTCTCAACCGCCCTATCCCTATCGGCTATATCGGTTCGGTTAACGACTTCGCTATCTCGGTACACCCCAAGGTAGGTGATACCGTCTACACTACCATCGAGGTTATACAGGAGGTATTCAACATCACGCTTATCCGCGCCGTGTGCAAGGTTAACGATGTTGAGATTGCCACATGCAAAATGAAGATATTCTTGGATACGGATGAAGCGAAATCGTAAGATAGGAAGCGTTACGCCCGCCCTCACAAACACCACAAAGACCACAGTACGCTTCAGCGAGGTGGACTCTATGCAGGTTGTGTGGCATGGCGAGTATGTTCGCTACTTCGAGGATGGCCGCGAGGCCTTCGGTCGTAAGTACCCTGGCATTGGATACTTAGATTTCTATGCCTATGGCTACACCGCACCCATCGTCGATCTTCAGTTGCAGTACGTTGCGCCGCTCACGGTGAACGATGTCGCTATCATTGAGACACGCCTCATCGACACTGCTGCTGCGAAGCTCTGCTTCGAGTATATCATCCACCGCGAGTGCGATGGCGCCCTGGTGGCACGAGGCAGCTCTGTGCAGGTATTCGTGGATAGCGACGGAAATATGTGTTTGAACAACCCAACCTTTTTTGAAGAGTGGAAGAAAAGATGGCTAACAAAGCAGTAGAGATATACCTTGGCGCATCGTCACTGCGCACGGCTCTTGGCAATAAGCGCGAGACGCTCGATGCTATGCGTCGTGGCGAATGCGGACTTAAGTATGAGGAGATTTTCGGCATGTATGCCGGAAGGTCGGAGGTGGCCATTGTTGAGGGTTACTCACGCTTCGAGTCGATGATTATCGAGCAGTTGGATAACATCCTTGCTGGTTCGGCAATATCGCTCCAGAGCGACGACGTGCAGTTGGTACTCTCTACAACTAAGGGAAATATCGACCTATTAGCCGCAGACTGCGAGAATATCGCTGAGGCTACCTATATATATACATCTGCGGAGGCTATAGCACGCCGCTATGGTGCTGCACGCCGCCCCATAGTCATCTCTAACGCCTGCATCTCGGGTGTCTCGGCCTTTGTCGTAGCACGCGAGTTGTTGCAGTCGGGCAAAGTGAAGCATGTCATCGTGGCTGGTGGCGATGCCCTCTCGGAGTTTATCACCGCGGGCTTCGCATCGTTCAAGTCTATCAGTTCACAGCCCTGCCGCCCCTACGATGCTGAGCGCGATGGCCTCACTTTGGGCGAGGCAGCGGGTGCTGTTATCCTAACTACAGACGAGGCTCTCTCGGACGAGGGTAAGGTGCGCCTTGCAGGTGGCGCTATCTCGAACGATGCCAACCATATATCAGGTCCCTCACGTACGGGTGACGGCCTGTACTACGCCATTGCTAATGCTATGCGCGAGGCGGGTGTCGCGAAGGAGGATGTGGGCTTTGTGAATACCCACGGTACAGCTACTCGCTACAACGACGAGATGGAGAGCAAGGCTGTGGCATGGGCAGAGCTTACGGATAAGCCCCTCAACAGCCTCAAGGGATATATCGGTCACACGCTTGGTGCTTCGGGCGTTGTGGAGGCTATCCTCAGCGCCGAGGAGCTAAAGGTGGGATATATCTTTGGTACTAAGGGTTTTACATCGTCGGACACACCTCACACGCTAACCCTTTCGAGTGAGGAGCAGAAGATAGAGGGTCGCTGCTGCGTTAAGAGCGCCTCGGGCTTTGGTGGCTGTAATGCCGCTATCGTGCTCGACATGGAGCCACGCACACGCGCTATTCCCGAGCGCACACGCGCTGCAAAGGTTGTAGCCGAGTATGAGCTACCTCAGTCGGAGTTGCCCTTTGCCGAGTTTATCCGTGGCGAGTTCAAGAGCTTCGGCGAGAGCAACATGAAGTTCTACAAGATGAGCGACATGAGCAAAGCGTTGTACGTTGCCGTAGAGCGCCTCTTGGCCATTGAGAACATGGCAGATGTAGAGCCTACGCGCCGTGCCATTGTGCTTACAAACCGCTCAGCAAGCCTCGATGCCGATGTTATACACCAGCAGATACTCAACCAGCACCTCGCTGAGGGAGCATCCCCCGCGGCCTTTGTCTATACGTTGGCAAATGTTGCAGCGGGCGAGATGTGCATCCGCCACAAGATTCAGGGCGACAACACATTTTTTATCGACAACGAGGATTGTGGCGTGGAGGTGGAGTATGCCCGCGCACTCATCGAGCGTGGCGATGCCGACGTGGTTATCGCTGGCTGGTGCGACTACTTAAACGAAAATTGGAAAGTAAATATAAAACTATTAAAAGCGTAAATCATTATGGAACAGCTTATTCAGGAGTTGAAGGAGCACCTCATCGAGGAGCTTAACTT
>JAEZPN010000034.1 GCA_023413645.1 Bacteroidota bacterium | reverse complement strand
CCACGAGGGAGTCTGACCGTCGGTGATGATATAGATGCGGTTTACCCATGGTGCGTACATCTCCACCGAGCGCAACGAGTACATAAGCTCGTTGTTCTCCACCCAGCGCGCCTCGCAGAGGTGGTTGGGTGCTCGCTCCGTGGTTTGCACGGGCATATACTTATGGCGTTTCTCGCGCCATACAGGGTCGTTGCCGTCGACCCACGTATAGACAAGGTCAATGGGAAAATCTACGCTTTGCCTCTCCATAGTCAGTTTATTAAGTTTGGTCGTAGTAGGTTAGAATGGGTAGCCAACGCCAAAATTGAGCGCCATGTTGTCCCACTTGAAGTTGTGTATCCATCGCTCACCCTCGGGGCGCCCAGGATTGTGTAGCTGCATGCCGAGGTCGATGCGCAGAATCACAAACGTAGCATCAATGCGCAGACCGAGACCAGTGTTAAAACCGAGCTGCTTGTAGAACTTGTTGAAGTGGAATACCTCCTCGGGGTTGCTATCCTCCGTGTCGCGCAAGTACCATACGTTACCCAAGTCGAGGAAGACCGCGCCCTGGAATATCCACCACACGGGGAAGCGGAACTCGGCATTTGCCTCGAGGCGTACATCGCCAACCTGTGAGGGGTATGTGGTGTCGTTAATTTGAAGCCTATTTCCTGGACCGAGAGTACGGGGTACCCAGCCACGCATAGAGTTGGCACCACCGCAGTAGAACATGCGGTCGAAAGGTATGGAGCGACCGTGTGAGTTGCCATATGTCACACCCACACCGCCATACAAGCGTCCTGCGAGTACCATGTTGTGTCCCAATTCGATACGGCGGCTTGCGCTAAGCTCGGCGCGTACATACTGCGAGTAGCGGATGCCAAAAATCTCGTAGTAGTCCTTGCCGGGTGCGTGGTGCGAAAATAGGCTCTCGAGACCCTGAATAAGGTTGCCTGCTGTCTCGAGATTCGCACGCACGAAGGTCGAGTTGGGATCCATGTCGGAGCGCTGTGTGTTGTAGGTGTATGATGCCGAGAGTCCCGCTGTTAACTGCGACTCGAACGAGGTACGCAAGTAGCGGTTATCGATATCTGCCAAGAAGCCCTCGTCGACGCTCTTAACGTCGATCCAGTTGATGTCGATGGGACGGAATATGAACGACGAGCGCTCGCCCTGCATCCAGCTATATGCCCAGCGTGTAGTGAAGATGTTACGCTGGTAGTAGGGACGATCCTGATAGTCGAAGGCGAGCTCCAGGCGTGTGCGTGGCTGCGAGATGTTCATGCCCGTCTTCATGTAGAAGGGTGTTAGGAAGCGTGGGAAGGAGAGACCTGCGGTGATGCCCACCTCCTTTGCCGAGCGCTTCTTAACGTCGCGCGCATACATGAACTCGAAACCGAAGCGTGCCGAGATATCGAAGGCCTCAGCGCCCCTAAAGACATTGCGATTGCTATATCCGAGCGTAGCACTTAGACCGTAGAATGTCGAGGTCGTCGAGGCCTCGAGCTCTACCTTCATGCTCTGCTTTAGGGCTGGAGTGCCATAGATGTTACAGTCGAGGAAGCGCTCGCGGGTATCGAGCAGCTCGGTTGTGCCGTCGTCGTTGACCTTGAGATATGTAGCATAGCTCTCCTCGTCAGCTACGCGCGTAAAGTCTATCTTTGCGGTGCGGAAGAACCCCAGTGACATAATCTCCTTGTAGGTGTGTGCCACCTGCTTGGAGTTGTATATGTAGTTGGGATATAGTGCTATAGTGTGTCGTAAAATGGCGTTGCGTAGCTGTGGCTTTAGGTTTACATCGCGGATGATGTTGAGACCGCCGCTATATGTTGTGTCGATGTTTGCGTCGACTCTAAAACCCGTTGTCGAGCGCAACATGGGGTCGTAGGTGGGGTAGACGTTGATATTGCGGATGCGGTAGATGGCGTTATCCTCCCATTGTGGCTCGCCGCGCTCGTTGTAGCCCGTGAGTGTGGGGCGCACGATGAGTCTTACGTCTGCCGTGTAGGGGTGACCAAGGGTGTCTACCTCGTATAAGATGTTGTTTACCGTAAAGTCGAAGTAACCGCGGTCGTTGAGGTATGATGCAATACGCTCGCGCTCGGCATCGAGGAGTGTGATGTCGAGGATGTCGCCCTTCTTAAGTAGGCAACCTGCGCTATCGTCAAGGATGACGCTACGTAGTGAACTATCGCGGAAGGTATATCTGAGGTTGTCGACGCGCGTAGGCTCGCCCTGACGTATGTTGTAGGTTATCTCTGCGCGGCGGGCACGACGTGTGGTGTCGAGGTCGTAGGTAACCTCCGAGTGGAAGTAACCCTTGGTGCGTAGATATGTCTCGAGGTTGGTGATTGATTTCTCGGTAAGTTCCATGTCGAGCAATACGGGCTCCTCGCCAATCTTACGCTTAAAGTTGTTCCACCAGTTATCCTTCTCGGGGTCGGCATGCTCATATACCCAGACGTAGAAGTCGATGCCGAGGAATCGCTTATTTGGCGACTGGCGCACATATACGTCGATGCCGTCCTTGTCTACGGTGATGCGCTCGTCGCGCGGTGTGGTCTCGTCCTCGTTGAACTTGACCTTCGAAACAAGGTACTCGCCCTCGGGGAGGTTGCGCGTCACGTTACAGCCGACAACAAAAAATGTTATCAGCATGAGTGACAAATATGCAATTACTCTCCTACGCATTGGGCTCTGTACTACTTATTTAGGCTCTCTACAAACTTTGTCCATGTCTCGGCCTCGCCACTCTCGCGGAGGATGTCGAAGCCGAAATTTTCGTTGTCGAAGTGTGCCTCACCAATCCACTCGAACGTGGCATTACCCTCGAGGGTGGTGATGATGCTACTGTCGTTGATAGTGGTTCGGCATGCCACCTTGCCACCACGATTAAAGACCTCTATGCGTTGCTCGCGCTCCACATATCCGAGGAGCGTTGCAGCAGTGGACGAGGCTGTCATCGCTGTACCACACGAAAGCGTGATGCCGGCGCCACGCTCGTATGTAGCTACGAAGATGCTCTTAGGTGATAACACCTTGTAGAGCGAGACATTTACGCCATGAGGGAACTCGCCTTTGAGGCTCTTCACACGCTCGCCAAGTTCTTCAAGGAGCGCCATGTCTATCTCCTCTACTGCAGCTACAACGTGTGGATTACCCAAATTGAGTGCCGTAAATCGAAGCTCGGGGTGGAGTGACTCTATAACCTCGCCCACGAAGCGCTCGTCGCGACCAAAGAAGGCGAAACTTGGGCTCCACGTAGCGATGGGAATATCCACAGAGAAGGTCTCGATGTCCTCTGCTACGCACTCTGCATGTCGCGCAGGGAAGGTGCGACCACCCGAGGTGAGGAGTCCGCTATCGAGATAGCCGCGCTCCTGGGCGAGGCGTGCCACGCAGCGTATGCCGTTGCCACACATCTCGGCGTGTGTGCCGTCGGGGTTGAGCATATCCATGCCGTAGATGCCCTCATCGTTGCGTACAACAAGCAGTATGCCGTCGCTGCCGATGCCACGAGTGCGGTCACACGCCACGCGCGCAAAGACCGACCAGTCGATAGCATTGGGGCATTCAAGGCGTGTGGTGTCGACCATAATAAAGTCGTTGCCCGAGCCGTGACACTTAATTATCTCGAAGTTTGTCATATCCACTTTTTTGAACTATACATTCGGTCAAAGATACGAATAATTTTGGGGCATTCAAAATTATAGAGATAGAAATAATATTTTTTGTCGATACCTCTTGCTATTATCCCCTTTTTTTCGTAATATTGTACTAACGTTTGTGACTTAAACATTACAAGGAGAGCCCTATGGTTGAGAAATTTATTATGGCGGGTGATACCCCTATGCACGTTGCTGACACCGAGCGCGGTGAGCGTTGCGTGGTGCTTCTACACGGTTACCTCGAGTCTATGATTGTGTGGGACGAGTTTGTCGACCTACTCAAAGGCAAAGTGCGCGTTGTGACTGTCGACCTACCTGGTCATGGCATTTCGACCATCGTAGGCGAGGTGCACACCATGGAGTTCCTTGCCGACTGCGTGGCAAATACAATGGCGGCACTCGGCATCGAGCGCTACTCGGTTGTAGGTCACTCGATGGGTGGTTATGTCGCATTGGCGATGCTCGACAAATACAAAGATAACATCGAGAGCATCACGCTGTTGCACTCTACAACCTCGGCAGACAGTCAGGAGAAGTGCGACCGCCGTCGCCGTGAGATAGAGCTCATCAAGGCGGGAAAGAAGAATACTCTTGCGCGTCTTGTGCCACATGCGGGCTTCGCACCCGAGAATGCTAAGCGTCTGAAGGACTACATCGAGGATATTGCAGAGTTGATTCTTCTCACTGAGGATGAGGGTGTTATGGCGATACTTGCTGGTATGATTGAGCGTACAAGCCGTGGTGAGCAGCTGCGTGATAGTGGCATCCCACACCTCTTTATCTTCGGTCGTCACGACTACTACATCCCCGTTGAGGTGGCTGAGGAGATGATAGCTGCCGATCCAGGTGCGAAGGTGTTGTGGCTCGAACACTCGGGACATATGGGCTTTTATGAGGAGCCCGAGTTCACGGCAAATGCAATTCTTGAAATTGTAACGGCGTAGTAAATAAATAAGTGGTTATCCTCTCGGGTAACCACTTATTGTTTGGGGAGTTATCTCGTTTAGAACATCACGCCGGCCTCAATATAGAAGGCGTTGCTACCACCCTTGAAGTTCGTGACACCTTGAGGTGATAGCCACTCGATGCCCTGTGTGGTGAAGCCCAAGCCGAGGTGGAACTTCGATACCGAAATACCTGCGCCAAACTTCATCATTACACCCCCCTTAACCTTACCGTAACCGTGGCGTGTGAAGTTTGAGGTTGCTATCACATTTCCGCCTAAGCTCACAGAGATATATGGGGCAACAAGCTCCGAAACGGGGTAGTGTGCTTTGACGTTAGCGAAGATGGGGATACATAGTGCGTTCCATGTTTCAGGAAAGGCGTCGGTTGTAAGGTTTGTAAGTTTACACTCCTCATATGCATATTCTAATCCCACGCCTACACCCAACGATAGGTATTTGCTAAGGCGTGCGCTAACGATAGCATCAATATAGGGGCGTGAGAAGTTGGTGTCGATTGCTCCAAAAACCTTTCGGTTGATCTTGCCACCACTAATATATCCTACATTAATCTCATATTGAGGTTTAATTGTTGAGCTAACTTCATCGCGGTTACGAAGCTCTGTGCCATAACCATCGGCAGGCATTGAGGCCATAGCGGGTATTGCTAATGCAACAATAGCTACGAGAGATAGTATAAGCTTTTTCATAACGTATTCCTTATTAGTACTTGGTTCTATTTTGATGGGATAGTCTCAGCCTTCACCTTAAAGAAATTCATAGATGAGCCTGCATCGAGGATGCGGTAGTCGTAGATGTTACCCCAGCCCGCAGGACGATCCTTAATCTCGCAATCCTCCTCGGTGTCGTTCACGACATAATCGCGAATCATAGAGTGCCAGCCGTTGATGCGGTCGATGGAGTACTGATAGTAGAAGAGGTCGTTCGCAGGGTCGATAAGCTCGTTGAGCGCCTCGACATATATCTTGCGATAGTCGTCATATTGCAAAATCTTGCCAATAAGGGGACTTCTATTGGTATCACCCCAATTCAGCGGGTCTTGACGGCCAGAGTCGCTCTGAACACCGCAATAGTGTGACGTGCCGAGGGTGTTGTCGTAGTCGTAGGGGATAAAGAAGAATTTGTAGTTGTTCTTATCCGATGAGTTGAAGTAGATATAGTAGTTGTTGCTGTTGTTCCAGTAGTCGTCCCACATGCCCACAACAACATTTACAGCATAGGTGCGTAACAATAGGCGCACGTCGCACACCGAGGCAATCCAGTCGTGGAAGTCCTGACCCTGTAGCTGTGTGACATTCTTCGAGAACTCTATGAGCTGCTCCTTAGCAGCATTGAAATTCTCGGTATTGGTCTTAAGCTCGTAGGTGTGGTTAGCACCCGAGTCATCATCGTAGTAGATGTCGGCGTTGCGGATGTCGTTATAGTTGAGCGTAGCGCCCCATGTGCACTTCCATAGGTTGTGCTTATGGTCGCCAAAGAGATCCTTACGCTTCTTTACGAACTTATCGTCGATAGCCTCAATCTGTTCATACACACCATAATACGCTGCCTTCGAGTCGCCCTCGACATGTATCCAAAGGCGGCAGTATGAGCTATATGGCGCTGTCCATATGCCGAAGCGACGGAATAGATCGTAGCAGTAGATCTCGCGGCAGTAGGCACGGTCGTCTTTGTGCCACTTGAGGTGGAGCTTACGCACGTTGTGCAATTCATGAGCATCATCCTTCTGGTATTTGCGGAGGTTGATCATGAAGTGGCAGTGGTGCCAGTCGGTGTTGTCGGTCTGGTGCATATCGCCACCATTACCCTCGGGGCGGCGGCGTGACGTGTTACCGCGAAGGCGCAGACCAGCATCCTCAAAATAGAACTCCTCACCCTTAGATTTGTAGTTTACGTCGCAGTGTATGTAGGCATTTGTGTTGTTATCATTATCGTAGGCCTTGAGAAGTTCATTCCACTCATCCTGAGTAACATCGATGCGGATTTCAGAAACAACGTTCATGTCGAAGACCCAGTCTAATTCGCCTGCGGCCCACGATGTGTCGGGATAGTCGTTGTTGAGAGGAGGTTCGTTGTTGTCATCCTCTTTCTCGTCCTCCTTGCCATCATCCTCTTTATTCTCGTCATCCTCTTTGCCCTCGTTGTTGTCTCCAGTCTGCTCGTTTTGGGGAGGGAAGATAGGCGCTCTATCCTCCACACACGCGCCACCGAGAGTAGCGAGTAGCACCAATATAACTATAGTCGATAAGAGTCGTCTCATTTCAATACCTTATATTATTATTATACTGCAAAGTTAAGTAAAGAATTTAGATATTTGCCTCTTTGTGAGGAAAAGTTACGCTAAATTGCTCAACTACGCAGTTGTAGCACTCTCTGCGGGTGCCTGATTCTCTGCTCCCTTGTTATTAAAACCTATGGTGTTTAGTGAGGCTAAGAGGGTGGTGTAATAGCTCTTCGATACAGGGATGCGCTTGATGCTCTCGTCGTCGAGTGTTACGAAGTGCATGCGGTGCTCCTCGCCCATAAAGCGAATTTTACCCGTGTTTACGATGTAGGAGCGGTGGCAACGTACCATGGTGCTGCCCTCGAGACTCTTCTCCACAGTGCTCGTCTTGCAACGTAGCAAGTAGGAGAGAATCTTGTCGTTGTGTTTGTAGTGAACGTTGATGTAGTTGTCCTCTGATTCGAGATAATAGAGGGCGTTAATGTCTATCGTAAGTCGCAGTGTGCCACCATTATCGTAGAATTGTACCATGCGTGGACTCTTCATCTGTGGCTCGTTTTTGGGCATCATCTCAGAGACACGGCGCTCCACCTCGGTTTGGTTTTGGAGCCTTTTATACTCCTCGCCAAGTCGCTTAAGCTCATACTGCGCAGCATCGAGTTCCTCGCATTTTGCGCGGTAACCAGCATAGAATGAGATTGTGATGTTGGGCACGGCAAGGATTGTAGAGACGCAGAATAGTGCGCGTGTGCTTATGTCTGTAATCGTAACTCCTGAGTGGTCGAAATAGCGATATGTAACGAAGGTGTAGAGGAGCGTGATAGCAACGACCTCGCCAGTTAACCAACATATATATTGGGCGTGTGTCATGACGTACCTATCCTGCAGCTTATACATTGTATAGCGGCTAAGGATAAGTATGATGATTGCGGCGACGAAGAAGAGCAACGTAAAGAGCGTGCTCACCATGTCGTTCGAACTGAACCACATGGCGCGCGAGAAGGGCTCGTAGGTGATAAGGAATATCGCCGAGAAGAGCACAATCGAGGCTATGATAATGGTAATATAGCGGCCCGATACAAGAAATTTAGGTATTTCGCTTCCTGACATATCTACATGTTTTGGTGGCAAAAGTATTAAAAAATAGTGTTTTTGCAAAATTTTCACCACTTATTATGGTGTTTCACCACAAAATAACACTTTTTACCCCATAACGTGTGCGCATACGGACGCGGCATCTATATTTGCGACGTCGTTTTGACCAGCATAGGCATATTAATAGTGGACTGTGCTGAAAGTATAGAAGCAAAACAATGTTAAACTAACACAATACTTCTGATGAAAATTATTGGAACAGGATCGGCGCATCCCAAGTGTGCAGTGACAAACGAGATGCTCGAGCAGTTTCTCGATACTACTGATGAGTGGATCACCGAGCGCACCGGTATCAAAGAGCGATGCGTAATTTCGTCGGAGAAGTTGGAGGATCTTGCAGTGATTGCCGCTAATAAGGCTCTCGAGGATGCAGGTCTTACGGCTGCCGACATAGATTTCATTATCTGTTCGAACGTAGTAAACGAATATGTTACACCCGCATTGAGCTGTATCATCCAGGGCAAGATCGGTGCAACATGTCCTACCGTAGATATTAACGCTGCGTGCGCAGGTTTTGTCTTTGCTATGGACATGGCAGAGGATAAGATCCAGTGCAAGAAGGCTAAGAATATCCTTATCGTATGTGCTGAGGAGCCCTCGCGCATGGTGAGCTGGCAGAACCGCAGTACATGTGTACTCTTTGGTGATGGTGCCGGTGCAGCAGTTGTAACTGAGGGTGACGAGCTAAAGGCTATCCGCCTCACAACATCGTCGCTAACAGATGTACTCTACTACCAGCGCCGTTTGGAGCCTACGCCCTACATCGACAAGGAGGAGAACTTCGAGCCCTTGGTGATGAAGGGTCGCGAGGTGTTCAAGCACGCTGTGACAAACTCATGCCGCGATATTCGTAAACTCCTTAACCAGACAGGTCTCGAGGCGAACGACATCAAGTACTACGTTTTGCATCAGGCAAACCACCGCATCATTGAGTCTATTCGTGGCTTCCTTGGCGTGGAGGAGGAGAAGGTGCCTCACAACGTAGAACGCTATGGTAACATCTCATCTGCTGCGCTTCCCGCATTGCTCGACGAGCTTAACCGCGGTGGCAAGTTGCAGAAGGGAGACAAGTTGGTATTTAGTGCTTTCGGTGCAGGCTTCACCACCGCAGCATGTGTAATTGAGTGGGCTAAGTAAAGGATAATTTCGGGTGCCGCAAGGCATCGCTAAATAAAGAATTAAAGAAACATGGAACAGAGAGTAGTTATCACCGGTGTCGGTGCAATTACCCCAGTGGGTAACCACGTTGAAGATACTTGGAAGAACCTCGTAGAGAGTAACTGCGGTATCGACTTCATCAAGGGTTACGACGAGTACAACCTCCCCGTAAAGGTTGCAGGTCAGATCAAGAATTTCGACCAGTCGGAGTATGAACTTAACGCAGGCCTCGCACGTCGTAGCGACAAGTTCTGCGTATACGCCATGGCTGCAGCATCTGACGCGATGAAGGATGCAGGCCTCGTAAGTGGCGAGAATATCGAGCCCGAGCGCCTCGGTGTTTACATCGGCTCAGGTATCGGTGGTATGGATACATTCGTAAACCAGACACGTGTAATGTTGGAGGAGGGCGTAAACCGCATCTCTCCATTCTTCGTGCCTATGATGATCTCGAACATCGCATCTGGTAATGTGGCTATCTCACACAACGCGCAGGGCGTGTGTCTTCCCGTTGTAACAGCTTGTGCTACAGGTACACACGCTGCAGGTGAGGCTTACCGCGCTATCAAGCACGGCTATGCTGATGCTATCATCACTGGTGGTGCTGAGGCATCTGTACACCCCTTGGCAATCGGTGGCTTCGCAAACAGCAAGGCCCTCTCACGCTCTGAGGATCCCCTCCAGGCATCACTCCCATTCTCGGCTGACCGTCATGGCTTCGTAATCGCTGAGGGTGCAGGTATGATGATCTTCGAGTCGTTGGAGAACGCATTGAAGCGTGGCGCAAAGATCTACGCTGAGGTAGTAGGTTATGGTAACAGCTGCGACGCTCACCACTTCACCGCTCCACGTCCCGATGGTGTTCCCGCATCGCGCGCTATCAAGCAGGCTCTTGACGAGGCTAACTTCGACGCTGATAAGGATCTCCTCTACATCAACGCACACGGTACAGGTACGCCTCTTAACGATGCTGCCGAGACTAAGGCTATCAAGCTCGCAATGGGTGAGGAGAACGCTAAGAAGGCTAAGATCACATCTACAAAGTCTATCACTGGCCACATGCTCGGCGCTACAGGTGCTGTGGAGCTCATCGCATCGGCGTTGTCACTCCACCACGGCGTTGTAACACCTACAATCGGCCTCTCAAACCCCGATCCAGAGTGCGACCTCGACTACACACCTCTCAAGGCAGTGGAGGCACCCATCACTGTTGCTATCTCTAACTCGCTCGGCTTCGGCGGTCACAACGCCTGCGTAGCCCTCCGCAAGTGGGAGAACAAATAAATCAATCGTATAACCTAAAGAAAAATAGATAAACACTATGAAACTTTTGGAAGGTAAGGTAGCACTCGTAACAGGTGCTGG
>JAEZPN010000028.1 GCA_023413645.1 Bacteroidota bacterium | reverse complement strand
CCTCAGAGCACCGTATCGCAGTTCTGGAGCTACCGTTGGAACTTCCAGCTTATGGCAGCTCAGGGCTATGTTATCGTAGCACCTAACCGCCGTGGTTGTCCCTCATTCGGTCAGGAGTGGACAGACCAGATTTCGGGCGACTACTCGGGTCAGAACATCAAGGACTATCTTGCTGCTATCGACGAGGTATCTAAGGAGCCTTGGGTGGATAAGGATCACCGTGGTTGCGTAGGTGCATCTTATGGCGGTTATTCTACATACTACCTCGCAGGTGTACACGAGGGTCGCTTCAAGGCATTCATCGCACACTGTGGTATCTTCAACTTCGAGTCTATGTATGGTCACACCGAGGAGCTCTTCTTCGTGACTAATGACTACGGTGGCGCATACTGGGAGAAGGACAACGCTACAGCAATGCGCTCATACGCTAACTCTCCCCACAAGAAGGTGGCAAACTGGGATAGCCCCATCATGATTATCACAGGCGAGAAGGACTACCGTATTCCTTATAGTCAGTCACTCGAGGCATTCACCGCAGCGCGTGTTCAGGGCATCGATGCTCGCTTGGTATCGTTCGAGAACGAGGCACACCAGGTATTCCAGCCCCAGAACAGCGTAGTTTGGAACCGCGAGTTCTTCAGCTGGTTGGACAAGTACCTCAAGGTTGAGGAGTAATTCTTTTATACACTAAAACTTAAAACACGACTATAATGAAAAAGTTATTATATGCACTGTTGGCTCTACCCATGCTTTTTATTGCATGTGACGTAGATAAACCTGTTGAGCAGCCCGGTCAGCCATCATTGGAACTTCAGTCTGAGACTACAATGGAGTTTTCTGCCGAGGGTGGCGATGGTACTATCGTCTTCGTGTACGACTACACAGACAAGATCAACGACTATGAGCGCCCAACTGCTGGTGTCAAGACCCTCAATATCGCATGTGACGCGGATTGGGTTGAGGTAGCAAGCGAGGTTGAGGCATATGCTGGCTCATTCACTTTCACTGTCGCTGAGAACGAGAGTGAGGAGCCTCGCCAGACTACTATCACTGCATCAATTAAAACACTTTCATTCGTTGTTACTATTAAGCAGGCTGGCGCCGAAAATGGTGACGAGCCTATCGAGAATCCTGAGTTTGTTAAGGGTTGGGCTATCAACGGCACAATGAACGACTGGGTAAAGAAGGATGCCGCACCAATGACCGAGGAGGGTGACTTCTTTGTGGTTAAGGGCTTCGAGCTTGCAGCAAGCGACAACTTTAACTTTATCTATAACGGCAGTGAGAAGAGTTATGGCGGTAATGGTCAGGTTTCTAACCCCAACTTCGTGTACGAGGCTAAGTCATGGGGTAGCAACGTGAGCGTTACAGAGGCTGGTACATACGATATCTACCTCAGCGCAGACCTCAAGAGCTACTACATCATGACTGAGGGTACAAACCCCGCAGATGCGGAGGTGCCCATCAAACCAGGCGAGAAGCGCTGGTCTATCTTTGGCACATTCGAGGGTAATAACTGTGTGGCGGATGTAGAGCTCAAGGTTGATGGAAAGTATTACTCTGTTAAGGGCATCAAGTTCGTCGAGGATATGTCGTTTGTTGTTCGCTGCAATGGCGGTGAGGCTGGCACTCTTGGCGTAGCATCGCCTGAGGCTTATGCTGTGGAGGGCGCTATCAAGCTCGAGGTTAAGGATGACTCTAACTACGAGATTAAGGTTGCGGCTGAGGCAGGTCAGAAGTACGATATCTACTTCACATATAGCGATGATAACTACGAGGTGTGGGTAATGCCCGATGGTTGCTATCCTACTATCTGGGATAGAGTGCAGGGTGCATATATGCCTTCATACAACAACTTTATCCTCTACCTTATCACCAACGACGTAGTACTTACGCTCGACTTCACAGCGGGTAATGAGACTGTTGAAAACTATGTAATCCCTGCGGGTACTTACTACATCGGCGACACTGAGGGTACAGGTTGGTGCTTCGATATCGACTACTGTCAGGCTAAGATTCGCGGTCGCGAGGTGCCCCTCATGGAGGGTTCTATGACTATTGAGCACAAGGATGGTAAGTACGATATCTTTGTCGATATGCGCACGGCTACGCTCGACGTGCTTAAGATGCATTATGTGGGTGAGATTGGCTATGACTCATTCTTTACAAACATGGGTGGCCATCAACTCAACCAACCCGAGAACTAAATAATGTTAGTTAGGATAATGAAATTAAATAGGTTATACACACTATTCGCTCTTATGACCATGCTCTTCGCTGCGTGCGGAGAGCTGGGCATAGAGAACCCAAATCCCGATTCCGAGACTCCTGTGCCACATCTTACTGTAGATGTTGAGGGAATTATCTCGATGGATGCCGAGGGTGGTGATGTAGAGGTAAGCTACACCATCACTGAGCCCGTTGAGGGCCTCGCACTCGAGGTTACAACAGTCCAGGACTGGATTGGTGATATTGCTATCGACGAGGCAACGGTTACGTTCTATGTTGATGTAAACAATAGTGCCGAGCAGCGTGTAGGTATGGTAACGCTTGCCTATGGCGAGGAGAGCATCACTTTGGGTATTGTGCAGGCGTGTGCTGAGGTCAGCGACGATGTGAAGTTTAGCATCATCTCAGATCGCAAGATGTCATTCGCGGCGAAGGGTGGCGATGGCACTATCTCATACACCATTGAGGATGCAGACGAGATAAATGCTCAGCCTTCGGCAGATGTCGATGCAGATTGGGTGTGCATCAATGAGGTTACCGCCGAGGCGGTGAACTTCACCGTGGGTCGCAATACCGAGACTAAGCAGCGTAGCACAAGGATTACGCTTAGCTACAAAGGCTCGGAGCTCACCGTATTCGTAGACCAGGCGGCGGCAAGCAACGAGGTTACGCTCAAAGTAGATAAGTCGGTGGTTAAGAGTGGCGAGGCTGTTGCCTTCACCGTAATCTACGATGAGGAGGATGTTACGGCTGATGCTACAATCCATGCCAACTACACAAATGTTGAGGTCTCTAACCCCTATACCCCAACCGAGAGTGGCGATATGTCGTTCTACGCCAAGTACAACGGCATCAAGTCGAAGATTTGCAGCGTGGCTGTAACACCTGCGTATGCTCCCGATTTCCCCGTGGATGCTGCTCCCGATAGCTATGACTTCAACCAGCGCATGCTTATTGTTGACCATACGGGTCTCGGTTGCTCATACTGCCCAGGTGTGAAGCAGGCTATCCACGACACGCAGGAGAAGGCAGAGTATAAGGATAAGTTCAATGTGGTCTATGCATATACGTTTAGTTCGAATGAGATATGCTACTCTTCTGCAGCACGCACACTCTGGAACTACTACGTTGGCGTATGCTCTACGGGCGATAAGCTCACGGGCTACCCAAGTTTTACTACTAACTACTGCTTCAACTACACTGGTAAGTACAACCTCGAGCAGCGTATCGACGACCTCTGGGTGGAGAACCCCGCGGCATCTATCGCCTACGCAGCAAAGATTGAGGACGACAAGATTGTCGTTAGCGTCTCGGTGAAGTCTTCGGTGTCGCAGAACTACAAATTATCGTTGTGGGTGCTCGAGAATAACATTAATGCTACTCAGACTGCTGCTACAGCTAGCTGGATGCACATACACAACAGCGTGATGCGTGATGCCCCTACGGGAGTATCGTCGAGCGACATCTCGGGAATTGACTTTGGCTATGTTGAGGCGGGTACTACTATGAGTCGCGTCTTGGAGTTCGACCTCTTCGCTGCTAACACATGGAAGAAGGAGAACTTCAGCCTAATTGCCATTCTTTCTGCTGCAAACGAGGATTATAATGGCAAGTATGAGGTTGTGACAACTGCGATGTGCGACTTTGGCTCATCGGTTGGTTTCGACTATAAGAAATAAGATGTATAACCTATAAAACTACAAATGCAAAAATGAAAAAATTATTCTCTTTGATTGCTCTTGCGGCACTCCTATTTGTGTCGTGCGAGCCTAACGAACCCGCATCACAGATTGACGCGAATCTCAAGATTAAGCTCACATCGCAGTCCGTTATGAACTTCGAGGCTGCAGGTGGCGAGGGTGTTATCACCTATGAGTTCGAGAAGCTCGACGCAACACGTGCTAACGTAGCGGAGGCTGCAACAGCTGTAGCATGGATTGAGAACCTTACAAGCACCCAGGAGGGTAAGGTTACCTTCAACGTGGCTGCATACGATGGCGAGGAGGAGCGTAGCGCGACCATCAAGGTGTCGTATGGCGAGTATAGCTTCCAGGTTATGGTTAAGCAGAAGGGTATGAAGCATGCTGATGTGACCTTCAACGCTACACACCTCGGTGGTACATACTGGGGCAAGTATATCAACACTAAGGGCTTCAACTACTTCATCATCCTTGGCGATATGCGTGCTGACCACTACCAGTCGAAGCAGTATGGCGCTACAGAGTATCGTTTCGACCTCTACTCTGACACCGCTTCATCGTTCAACTCAACACACCGCGTGCCCGTAGGTACATACAAGTTGGACCACACACGCTCTGGTGATCCTGGCACTATCGACGGATATAGAGATAATAGCTACCTCTACACTCCAAGCGACGCAACTACAGCATTCACTGATGCAACAGTCGTAGTTACTGAGGATAGCATCATCGCAGATGTGACATTCTTCGATGGCTCTGTTCACCACATCGAGTACCATGGCTCAACAGTTATGGAGGACTACATCCAGAACACTTACGCTGATGTATGCCCCGTAAGCCAGTACACCGAGGATATTATCATCGATGTTACAAATGGCCGTATCAACGCACGCTACCGTGGTGACCACCTCGGCACCGGCTATGATGTATGGTTTATCGACATGGTTGCTGAGACTAACCCCTACAATGGTGCCTACATCATTTTCGACCTTATCGTACCCAAGGAGCTCGGTGGCTACGAGAACCTCGACGGCATTGTTGGTGAGTACAAATTCCACGACGAGAATACAACGGACTATGCTTACACTATCCCTGTAGGTCGTCTTCGTGATGATAGCCTCCAGTTGCACGCATGGTATCTATGGTGCGTACAGAGTCAGGTTGATATGTCGCAGGCTGCACCTATGACATCTGGTACTGTAAAGGTAACAAAGAACGCCTCTAACGACTATACTTTCGAGATTGATAGCACTGATGACAATGGTAACCGCATCGTGGGTACATTCCAGGGTACTATCCTCGATTATCAGGATCAGAGCTACGAGTAACGCAATGAACTAACTATAACAAATATCAACTTATGAAAAAGTTATTTTTTATCTTGACAGCAGGTCTCTTCGCTCTTGCAGCGTGTGACCCTGTGGAGCCTACACCCCAGGCAAAGGGTACTCTTGCCGTTACAGAGAAGTCTGTGGAGATGGCATTCTATGGTGGTGAGGGCGTTATCAACTACACCATTATTGGTGGCGCAGAGGGCGATAAGCCCGCTGTAACTACAAATGTGGAGTGGGTAAACAATATCACAGTTGCTGAGACTATCACCTTCAATGTTGATTTTAACAATGTTGAGGAGCAGCGTGTTGCAACCATAAACGTAAGCTATGGCGAGCAGTCATTCGATGTATTTGTACGTCAGGCTGAGGGTATGGTTCCAGATGTAGAGTTTGTTGCTACAGCGCTTAATGGCGAGTACTTCGGTACTTCATACTCGCAGGATCCCAACTACTTCATTATCTTGTCGAAGAACGGTACTACTAGTTGGAGCGATCTCTACCTCGATACATACTACCGCTTCGACATCTATTCAAAGACTTATCCTGATGCTTCCGCAACAAAGCCAGCTCTTCCTCATGGTGTCTATACATACGATTACCTAAACTCTGATATTGGTAATACCTTTAACTCTTTCTATAGCGTACGCTTTGAGACATTTGAGGATGGTACATACAAGGAGACAAAGATTGAGGATGGTGTTGTTATCGTTACAGAGGACAAGATTGAGGCTATTATTAAAATGAATGATGGCAAGGTACACCGCGTAGTATATGAGGGTTCTTTGGAGCTCGGCTACATCGAGGTTCCCGAGCCTGACTACTACTCAACACTCACTGAGGATCATATCTTTAACCACCCAGATGGTACTATCCGTCTTAACTACTATGGCGACTACTACGGTCTCGGCGCTTCTAACTGGACTGTAAGTATGGTATTGCCTGGTACAAACATCAATGGCGACTACTTCATCATCGATATCGTAACCGACAGCCTTGAGTTCAACGCATCTAATATCGTTGGTACATACAACTGTGTTGCAGAGGAGAACGCTGCAAAGAACACCTTTATCGCAGGTTACTATGCAGGTGGCTTCGGCAGCTCATGGTACTTCGTAGCAGTAGACAACTACTACGGTACAGATGACGTAGCACCTATCGTTGATGGTACTATCACAATCCGCGAGGAGGGTACTAAGTTCGTCGTAGAGTTCGACTGTATGGATGACAACGATCACAAGATTGCTGGTACATTCACTTGCTCAGGTCTCGAGATGTACGACAACTCAAAATAATTGATATGCTGAATTGGGGTGGCGTTCCTGCCACCCTTAAACATAGTTCCCTCGGGTAGGTACTTTGGTACTCGCCCGAGGTTTTTTTTATGTCATCCTGAGCGTAGCGAAGGATCTCCTCAGAGCCGACCAGAGCCGCAGTTTATAGCATATTGTCCGCGAGGAGATTCTTCACTAAAGTTCAGAATGACAGCATAGTAAACCCTTGCAACCTATGAACCAAAAAACACCCCTGCAAGTCTCTTGCAGGGGTGTTGCTATACCGCCCTCGGGCGATAGTATATTTGGCTATTAGCGGAGCTTCAAGCCCTTAGCAGGTGCTGATGCACGCTTTGCCTTCTTAACATCGATACGTGACTTCTCGATGTTGAGAGTCTTAGGTGCCTCATACTTGTTTGCCTCCTTGAGAACGCGGCTACGTGTGCTCATTGCGCCATAGTCGAGAATCTCGCCAGTCCAAGAGCCTGTAACATTGTAGCCAGCATCGTCTGTAACGTCGAATGATACGCTATATGTACCATTGTTGTTGTTTGTTACAGTCAATGTACCATCTACGAATGGAGACATTGTGATGTAGTCGCTTGAGTAGAGCCATGAGCCACCCATGTAGCCACCATCGATAACACCAGGATATGATGTGAATGACTCCATCTCAGAGCTAATAGCGTATGTGCCAGCGAAGTCTGTGCTGTCGGGACCTGCCAATACGTCGAACTGTACGTACTCGCCCTCGCCATCGTTAGGAGCAATCATGAATGTCCAGTTCTGGAGACCGATGTAGTAGTAGTCGCCGTAGAACTCGTAAACGAGAGTGTGGTGATCCAATGTTGCTGCGTAGTCGCTGGTGAGTGTAGACATAATGTCGTACTCGCCACCACCACCTTCGCCACCGCCAGTGCCGTCGTAGATAACGATGTCGCCACCAGCGAACGATACCTTGTGAGTCTCGCCGCTTACCATCATGTGTACCTCTGCATAGATTGAGCCATCCTCGTTGAATGTGATGAAGCCGCTATCTGGCCAATCTGTAGCCTCGTAGTCGTCACCATAGCTATTCCACTTGTAGTATGCAGAGTAGTATGCTGTTACAGTACCTACTGCCATAGAGTCAGTTGGATCAATGGTGTATGTACCAGGAGCGATAGTGTAGTCAGATGTGATAGGAGCATAGATATCGAAACGATAGTATGTACCACCAGCGTAGTCGTAACCATCCTCATCCACGCCAAGGTCTGAGAGGAAGAAGTAGTAGTTGTCAGCAGTGCCAGGAGTGTACTGGTCGCCGTAGTACATAGCGTAAGCATAGTTAGCTGTGAAATTTACGCCCTCGCCGGGTGTGGGGGTCTCGCCACCGCCACCGTTGCCGCCTACGTAGAGCTTAGGTGCGCCATTGTAAGTTACAGTGTGCTCAACGCCACCAACGGTAACTGTAAGAGTGATGCCATTCTCAGTTACAACTGCCTGACCAGCCTCGAATGTGCCCTTTGCCTCGTATGCAGTGCCATCCGCGTTAATCTTGAAGAAGCCTGAGTAGTAGTTACCCAATGTCCACTCAGCCATTGTGTCGTCAGCATCGAATGCGTAAGTACCTGCAGGGATGTGGATGTAACCCTCAGCATCTACATCGCCCTCGACGCTATAGAGGTCGAGCTGGTAGTATGTACCGCCTGCCAAAGCATAGCCTTCTGCGTCAAGACCCTTGTCTGAAATGGTGATGAAGTAGTTGTATGTAGGAGAGTACTCAGTAGCGTAATATATGCCGTCAAGACTCTCAGCTGTGAAGTTTACAGGCTCTGTTGGAAGCTCATTTCCAGGAAGCTGCATAGCCTCAACTACGCCCTCGTATGTGAAGTGGAAGTTCTCGCCATCAGCATTTGCGATGTCGAAATCGAATGTGTAGCCATTGATGTCGCCACCAACAACTGCAACGCCTGAGCCACCCTCGAAGAAGTACTCCTCAGTCTCGCCAATGTAGAGCTCGAAGCCCTCCATCATCAAACCGCCATTGTCAGAAGTGTAAGTGTCTGCAGCGAGGATATCCTCACCCTCAGCACCTACGAGTACTGAACCGAAGAGAATGTTGCCATCAGCAGTGTAGAATGCGATAAGGAAGTAGTTATCTGGGAAACCATAGTCTCTCAAGTCCATACGCTCGGCGTATGCAAATGTCTCGTCGTAGAGATACACCTTCGCAGCCTTCGCAGCCTGCTTTACAGCAACCTCGAACTTCTGCTGGCCATAGGCAACAACAATCTTTGCCTCGCGTGCATCGCCCTCGTTAGCCTCAACGGTAACGCGAACCTTATCCGCAGCAACAGCCTTTACCCAGTCAGCCTCGCAAGTTGCTGTAACCTTAGCGTCCTCAACAGCGTTCTCCAAGGTGTAGGTAATCTCTGCCTCGCCACCCTCAGCACCAAAAGAGAGAGTTGCGTCAGATGTAAGAGTCAAAACAGGACATTTCTCAACGGGCTTCTCAACCTCGTTGGGAGTCTCCTCACAAGCTGCAAATGCCAAAGGCAATGCAAGCAACATGTAGAATAAATGTTTGATTTTCATAATTGTAGATATTTGGTTTTGTTTGAAAACATAGCACTTTATGCCCTAAAGCATAAACAAAATTAAGAAATTATATTCAATAATGCAAGTTTTTTGGTTGTAATTTATGTGTCAGTAACAAAAAAAGGAGGCCACCCGGTGGGTAGCCTCCAACGTAGTCGAAGCGTGCTTATTACTTAAGCATTACGCCCTTTTTGCCGAAACTCATCTTTGAAGATGATGCCGCATAGGTGTATGCACCTGCATAGAACTTGGGTGCGCCGTTGTATGTTACGTGATACTCGCCACCAGAAACAACACCATCAACAGTGATGCCATTTTCGGTTACAACAACAGTAACATCGGTGAATGCCTCGGTATACTCGTAATCTGTACCATCGGCATTAACCTTGTAGAAACCAGAGTACTCGCGACCAACCTCCCACTCGCCGCAGTCATCGTTTACGTCGTAGGTGTATGTACCAACGGGGATGATGATGTAGCCCTGAGCATCCATTGTGGGCTCGAGACCGTAGAGATCGAGTGAAATGTAGTAACCATCAGGAAGAGCGTAGCCCTCATCGTCGTAACCCTTATCTGAGAGGTAGATGTTGTAGTTGTATGTCTCGCTGTACTGAGTGCCGTAGTAGTCGCCAACCAAAGATGTTGCTACGATGTCGCCACCAGGAAGCTCGAGAGGCAAGCCTGCGAAGAACTTGTTACCGCCATTGTATGTTGCGATGTGCTTAACGCCATTAACATAAGCTGTGAGTGTTACGCTGTTAGCTGTAACTACCAACTCTGCAGCCTCGTAGTTTGCCTCTACCTCATAACCTGTACCATCATCCATAACCTTGAAGTATGTAGAGTATGTGTAACCCAAAGTCATATCCTCTGTAGAGTCAGTGCCGTCGTATGTGTAAGTACCCTCGGGGATAGTCATCCAACCCTCCTCGTCCAATGTGGGCTCAGTAGCTGTGAAGAGGTCCAACATGTAGTATGTACCACCAGCAAGTGCATAACCATCCTCAAAACCGATGTCGGTGAGGTAGAGACCGATGTTGTATGTCTCGCTGTACTGAGTGCCGTAGTAAACACCTACCATCTGGTCAGCTGTGAATCTAACAACCACCTCATAACCCTTCTGCATAACGAATACGTTGAAGCTCGTGTCGCCACAGCTAACAAGGATACGACCGTTACGCTCATCCTCGCTCTCGTTGGTAGCAACAACGAATGTAATAACCTCGCCCTTAGTAACCTCGATCCACTCAGCCTCGCAAGATACCGTGAGTTCCTCGAGTGTTGCGTTCTCGAGAGTGTAGTTGATAGTCCCCTCGCCACCCTCAGCGTCAAACTGGAAACTGTTCTGTGATGTAAGTGTCAACTCTGGTTTTGAGATATTAGGAGTCTCGCCAGAAGGAGTCTCGCCACATGCTACGAATACCATAGGCAACGCAAGAAGCATGTAGAATAAATGTTTGATTTTCATAGTTATATGTATTAAGTTTAAGTTTGTTATTGCTTTCTAATATGGGTAGCGTAACATCGCTCCGCTCCATTCGCCCTTGATGTCGTTACCTCTATCATCTTTCATGTGGAATGCGACCTTCGTATTGCCGTTGCCAGCGTCGCTAACATTCAGTGTACCGTCCACAAATGGCGCCATATCGGCGTAATACGATGTGTAGTACCACGAACCATCCATATATATCTCGTCCGCGTATGTCGTGAGCATGCCCTTTAGGAAGCTGCCCGAGGAGGTGCTACTACCAACATTGTATATGCCGTAGACGTTGTCACTATCTTTAGCGGTCATGATGTCGAACTGCAGGAAGTCGCCCTCATTGTCGATAGGCCAAATAAGGAGCAACCAATTATCTAACCCGGTGTTGTAGTAGTCGCCACAAGGGTAGTAGTATAGCACATGTTCCTTAAGTGCGAGCGTTCTATCCTCCGCGAGTGTCGAGTGTGTGCTATTCTCGCCAAGGTTATTTACATATGGCGAGTGGTTGTACTCCACGATATGTGTCTTATCGCCTATGGTTACGGTGAGTGTTATACCAGCGTTGTTTACATACATAGAGCCGCTGTCGAACTTCTCCTCACGGAAGGGGACGCCCATGTTGTTTGTCTCAACAAGTAGCGAGCGCTCCGCAGAGAAGGTAAACTTGGCGTTGCTGCCTTCTGTGTCGAGTGTGTACTGACCCTCGGGAATCTGTATTCTCTCGTTGTGGAAACTATTTACAGAGCTCGTAATATCCAAAACGTAGTATGTGCCATAGGGTTTATAGCTACCATCCTCCTCTATGTCCACACTCGAGAGGTAGATGTAGTAGTTTCCCGTGCCATTGTTGTAGATATCGCCGTAGTAGTCACCAATAAGGTATCGGGCCTCAAACTTTACTTCGTTGGGGTCGGTGGGAGGCAGTTTGTTCTCATCCCTATTATATAGTTCGCAGCCAGCAAGTAGGGTGGCGAGGGCGAATGAAGCTAAAAGAAGTATGCTCTTTCTCATTGTCGTAGGAATTACTGAGAGCAAAGGTAATAAAAAAATCGAAAAGAGGACTACCCACGCGTGGGCAGTCCTCTTTTTTTTGTGGTTGAAAGTCAACTTATACTACGGGGTTGTTTGATGTACCTGTGTAGTGTACGCCGTTGATGTAGCAGTCAAGAACGATGTAGTAGTTTGAAGATGATGACATCTCCATAGTGCCCGATGCGCTCTCAGCAGGTACGCCGTTAACAGTGATAGCTGTTACGTTGAGCGCACCATTGTCGAAGAGGTAGAATGTGCCACCTGCGATCTCGTTAAGTGTCATAACCACGGTGTGTGAACCGTCAGTGAGTGTAACGAGGCGTGAACCCATGTCGAGCGATGCGTCGAATACCCAACCCTCGAAGCTCTCGCCGCCAGTGTTACCGCCCTCGTCGCCACCAGTGTTAGCCTCGGTTGTGAATGTCGCTGTGCCGGGGTCAGACGCTGTGTTTACAGCAGTGTCTGCGGGGTTAGCAACAACCGATACTGAGTATGTTGTCTCCCACTCGAGGTTCTGGTATGTGATGTAGGCTGTCTCTACTGTATCAACCTTAGAGCCGTTGAGTGTTACGGTGTAGTTCTTAGCACCTGCGATCTCCTGCCAGCTGATGGTTGCAGTGTTGCCCGATACGATGCCCGATACAGAGGGTGTAGCGAGCTTTGTAGGCTCTGCAGGAGTGTTGCCACCGCCATTCTCCTCGTTCATCTTGCCATTTACGGTGAATGTCATCTCTGCGCCGTTTGACATGCTAAGAGTGATGGTGATGTCCATAGCGTATGTATCCTCATCAGTTACTACGACCATGCCGCCAGCAACAGCGTCATATGATGTACCACCAACAACGATGTTTGCAGTTGAGAAGTAACCGAGGTTACCAGCATAAGAGCGTGTGATCCACTCGTAAGTGTCGTCAGAGTAGATAACAGACTCGTTAGCCTGGTAGTCGTTAACACAGAGGGTCATCTTGTCGCCCGCAGCGTTTGTGAGCAAATACTCGAAATAGTAGTAGCTTGAGTTGTAGGTCTTGTACTCAATCTTTGAGAAGGCTACAGCGTCTGTTGTCACGTCGCCACCTGTTGAGCCAGTGTCGTTGAGCTTACCATTGAACTCAATCATGTACTTGAAACCATCGCGGCCTACGAGAGTAAGCTCGATGTGGTACTCCTCGCCATTAGCCTCAACAAGAGCTGTACCTGCGTCTACGGCTACCGATGTGCCATCAACAGAGAGTGAGCGTGTTGTGAACTCGTTGTCGAAGTCGTTGTAACCAAACCATGTTGTTGTAGTCCAGATGTAGTCACCCTCAGCGAGAGCGTTCTGCTGTGCAAACTGAGCGGGGAAGTGAACGTCAACAGAGAAGTTGTCGCCCGATACCATATACTTGTTACCATAGCTTGATGCGCCACCCCAGAGCCACTTTGTAGCTGTGTGTGTTGCCTCGAACTCCTCAGCGGGAGGGTTGGGCTCGTCGCCGTTGTCACCAAAGTAGAGGCTACCCTCATAAGTAAACTTATGCTTGGTGTTATCCTCCATAGTGATTACAGCCTCAATCTTACCCTCTGAAACCACTACCTCGCCATCAGCGTAGATGAAGTATGTAGGCTCGCCATTAACGATCTTGAGGCCTGCGCCATAGTCGCCAAGGCCGAATGTGCCAGCTGCAGATGTTGTAGCAGCCTTGTACGTACCTGCGGGAACTGTGTAGTCGCAATTCATATCATCCATAGCAGCATAGAGGTCGAGGAGGTAGTATGTACCATTCTCCTTGAAGTTTATCTGAGTATCTGAGAGCACTACGCCAACATCAGAGAGGATGATGTAGTAGTTGTAGGCTACAGAGTACATATCGCCATAGTATGCGATGTAGATATCCTCGGCTGTGAATGTTACGTCGTACTCCTCAGCGGGAGGGTTGGGCTCGTCGCCGTTACCCTTTGTGGTCATCTTAGCCTCAGCCTTAACAACCGCCTTTGTGTTCTTCGCAGCAGCAACGATTGTATACTCGGTCTCAGCCTTGAGCTCTGCAACGTAGCAGCCAGCCTCGGCATTAACCTCTGCTGCAGTGCCGTTTGACAATACCTCAGCAGCTGTAGGAGTGCCCTCAGTGCTCTCTACAACGAGGTACTTAACCTCATCGGCAGCTGTAGATGTGATTGTAAATGCGATTGAATTCTCGGTAGTCTCGCCAACGGTAATTGCCACGGTGGGGTTCTTCACCTCGTCAACGGGCTGATCGGGAGTCTCACAAGCGACGAATGCCAAAGGCAACGCCAAGAGTAAGAAGAGTAGATTTTTAATTCTCATAGCTTAATAGTTTTTAGTATGTTTATTATTGATAATCAACCTAACAACTCACAAATATATGATGAATTTTGCAAATTTGCAAATTTGGGAGTGGGTAGTTGATTCGGTGGGTTCGATGAGTTTGGTGGGTTTGGTGGGTTCGGTGGGGTGAGTAGGGGCGGCTGTGCGCAGAGCTTAAGTCCCTCCCCCATAGAACTCATAGACCCCATCGAACCCATCAACCCCTGTCCGCAACAACGCCAATACTCATTACTAATTACTCTTTACTAATTAAAAAAAGGGCCATCCTCGCGGATAGCCCTTTGCTATAAGTTAGTCAGATTACTCTGGCTGGTTCATTGTACCACCTGTGAGTGTGCCCTCGAATACGCCAGATACCTCACGGTCGAGAGTATCAACAAAGTTGAAAGTAACCTTGTAACCACCAGAGATGTGCTCAACTGTCAAAGAACCGCTCTTAAGGTTTGCCTTGATAGTGTTCAATGTGATTGTTGACTGATCCATAACGAACTTGTCACCCTCAACATAGCTCTGCTTAGCCTCCCATGGAGCGACGGTGTACTCACCCTCTGGAGCGATCTTGTCAGTAACCTTAGGATATGTGTAGCAGTCGAACATTACCTCGACAGAACCATCAGCAGATACGCCCTGGAACATGAACTCGCTATCGCTGTTGTAGCCGTTCCAGTACTTACCAGTGAATGATGTCCACTCAGTAACGTGGTTTGCAGCACCTGTAGACTCAGTGAGGTCCATACCGCGGATGCTACCTGTGTAGTTCAAAGTTACGATGTTTGTAGCAGCCTGGAAAGTACCGTTGATAGTAATCTGCTTTGCCTCAGTGTCAACAGATACAGTGAACTCTGCGTCAGTGATGTCGATGCTCTCAGAAGTGTTGCCACGGTATGTAGAGTAGCCGTTCTGAACTGCTGAGTTAACGAGGATACCACCGTTAGCTACAGAGTAAGTACCGTCAACAACGCGCTGTGCGTTAGCCTCGTCCATGTAGAAACTGATAACAGTCTGGCACTCGCCCATAAGCTCAACCTTCTCAACGAATGTTACGTTCCACTGCTTACCACCATCTCTTGACTCAGCCCAAGAGTCGATGACAGTGAATGTAGAGTATGTCATGTTAGGATCGAAGCCTGTGAAGTACTGCTCAACCTTAGCAGTTGCAGTAATCTCACCGTAAGTCAATGTGATGTTGCCACTACGCATAGCGTCAGCCTCGTTTGCAGCAACAGTGAATGCTACGATGCCATCAGCAGCTGAGTTGATAGTAATCCACTCAACATCTGCAGTAGCCTGGAGCTCTACGCCCTCAACAGCGTTCTCCAAAACGTAAGCAAGGACACCCTCGCCACCCTCAGCAGCAAATGCCTCAGGAGTAGATGTGATCTCAAGTACAGGAGCAGGAGCAACATACTCAGCCTGCTTTACAGTAACCTTGAACTCCAACATACCATATGTAGCAGTGATCTTAGCCTCGCGAGCAGCACCTGTGTTAGCCTCTACCACGAAAGCGATCTCGCCATCATTCTGACGTACAACGATGTCCTTAACCCATGAAGCGTTAGACTTAGCCTCTACAGAAGCACCAGCAACGGGATTTACAAGCTCGAAAGTGATAGTGCCATAAGAGATATCCTGACCGAACTCCATAGTCTCCTCAGATGTGAGGTTAAACTCAGGAACCTTGGGTGTCTCAGCCTTGCCATCCTGCTTTACTGTAACCTCGAAGAAGAGATCGCCGATAGTTGCCTTAACAACAGCCTCGCGTGCATCCTCTGTCTCGTTAGCAGCAACAGTGAAAGTGAATGATGCAGCGTATGCCTGAATCTGGTCAGCAACCTCAATCCAATCAGCTGTGCACTCGATGTCTACCATAGCCTCATTTACATCTGTGAAGTCGTAAACGAAGGTGATAGTACCCTCACCGCCCTGAGCCTCAAACTCCATAGTGGCGTCAGATGTGAGCGTGAATGAAGGCTCCTGCTCGGGTGTAGGAGGTACATCAGGAGTCTCGTTACATGCTGCAAATGCCAAAGGCATAGCAAGCAACAAATAGAACAAATTCTTTAGTTTCATAAATGGTTATTTTTTAGTGTTTAAAGTTTGTCGTCTCGAAAAAAAATCCTTACAAAGTACAAAAGTATAACATTTTTTCGAAATAAACAACTCGCACCCATTTTTATATAGCGCGCGAGTCAGTTATTCGACTACTTCGGGCAACGTGAACTTCGACTTTGGCTGCTATGGTGTAGGCTTCACCGCCTCACCACGCCATGCCGACGGCTTAGTGCTTACAGGCCCTATCAGCGAGAATATGGCCGAGGCCTTGGATATATGCTATAACTCTATTTCCGAGCCTAAGATCTTGGTTGTGTGTGGATCCGAGGCTATTTCGGGCGGCTTGTATGCCGACAGCCCCGCTGTAGATCGCAAATTCTTGGACAAGTATAAGGTAGACCTTTGGTTGCCTGGTGCTCCAACACACCCCTTGTGCTTCATCGACGGCATCACCAAGCTCCGCGCCAAGAACAAGAAGAAGTAGTCACAACTACCATATATCACAAAAAAAACGACTATCAACGATAGTCGGTTTTTAGGTTTTATTTGAAAGCTACCTCGTTTTAATTACATCCTGTCGTTTCTTTCTTGTTCCCTTTCCTTCGCACCAATTGCACTTGCCGGACTGATTACCACCATAGCAGTTAGGACACTTTACAATATCACCAAATGAGCTTTTGTACCAACCTTTTCCATCGCAAGTTTGACATTTTGTAGATCCTTTACAATGCTCGCAAGGCACATCTACATATACTGATTCATAGTATGTATAACCGCCAGTTTTTTGCTCTTGATTTTTTTCGCCTATTTGTCCACCATTAAGGCCAATGTTCTGAGTTCCGAGCGGCTGTTGTATAAATCCGACTGTACTACCACCCGAAGACTTGGATTTTATTAAGCTACAAGTAGTGACCCCAGCAGGTGCCGTTGCCCTCTGATAATAATATGTAGTATTATCCTTTGTAACCGTAAAGCTATCCTTATTGTTCGTAAACTTAAAAATTGTTTTATCACCCCAATATGATTTGCCTTCATATCGAATATACGAATCTGTCGAGCCATGCTTTAGAAACAACTTTCCATTATTTACAGTACCTCCATCTTTTCTTGATTCCCAACACATCTGACTAAAAAACGATATAAACTGACCACCGCTACCAGCAACCGATGTATTATCAGGTTTAACAATCTTTACTTGCTTATAGTAGTAGGTATCTTGAGCGCTAATAACATTAACAGCCAGCATTAGCATGGCTATCATTAAACTTTTTCTCATAATTATTAAAGGAAATCAGGCGTTACTGCTTTTGGTTTGAAATCATTAACATATACTCGCTTATAATATGTTTTCCACATAATTTCAGACGAATTATTTCGTGTACTCCACGTTATCACTTCTTTTTTATCCCTCGTAATAGCAACATATGAATAACCAATATGTTCGTAATATTGTTGAAAATTAAATCCATTTTGTAATAACCTATCGTCCTTGCGATAAACTACATAATTAGCCGTACTTAAGGATGAATCATAGACATATCTGTATGATTCCCATAAATCATTAGTAAAATAAGCGCCATTACTTACCACATAAAAGTTAAGTCTAAAATCCTTATTCTCTCTAGCAGCATTACGCAATTCATTAAGTGGAACTAGTCTTTTCAAGATTGAATTACCATCAAAACGTATGGCATATACGTTTCCAGGAGACGACGTCGTATTATCAGCTTCAATATACAATTCATAATATTCTGATTTGGGTATTTGTGCGTTAGTGTTAAATACAACCACATTCATCAGTAGCAAAGTAAAAAATATCTTTTTCATACAAAATTTATTTTAAAAAATTCCAATTTTCTTCTTTTGGTTTAAAGTCATCTGGGGTGACTCTCTTATAATAAGTTAAGTTATGCGCCTTATTAGACTCTAGTGTTGTATACCAAGAGACCATTTCATTCCTATCTTTAGAAAATGCTCGATAAGAATACCCACCAACTTCTCTAGTTGAAAAAGTCATTGGATTATATGGGTCAATATAAGATTCTATACGTTTTTTTTTATACACCACATACGAAGAGGTACTTGTTGCGTCATCATAGTCATATTTTGCACATTGACTTTTACCAAAATCTATTGTATAGTCTTCATGCTCTCTTATAGCCTTAAGCAAGTCTCGCTTAAACCAATGTGCCTCTATTAAAATCTTTCCATTAAATAGAAAAGCATTTCCCGTGCTACATTCCATTGGGATATCATGAACCGTTTTATCTGCTTCTATATATAGATAATAACCTTTATCATAAAACTGAGCATTTACAGTTGTTGTAAACCCACACACTAAGAATAGTATAAAAAATAATCGTTTCATAGCAGGTAAAGTTGTTATTTGTGATTATTATTGTCCGTAATGATAAAATAGCGAAATTGGACGCAAACAAATAAAAAGTGCGGACCTCGCCTCGTTTGCTCCATAGGTATCGCCAAACACCCAGCAATCAAACAAGTAAAAGCCCACACCAAACGGCGTGAGCATCAACTTCTACTCTTGATTGCTTATTAAAATTTGGCGATTTTATGGAAGCAAGAATATAAGCTAACGCTTTTTATTTTATATGTCCCTAAAGTTGTTATTTAACCATAGGCAATAATACTTTTTATAGTTTATACTATCTACAAAATTAATATAATAATTTGAAATATACAAATGCTTACTACATAAGCAAGGCTTTGAGTTCGGGTGTTGTGGTAACAACATCGGTTGCACCAGCATCGTAGAGCTCCTCGGCAAAGCGGAAGCCCCAGGCGACACCCACCGAGGCTATGCCCGCAGCGGCTGCCGTGCGTATGTCGATGCCCGAGTCACCAACCATAATAGCCTGAGATGGCTCGACACCCGCCTCACGCAAGATGTTATGCACAATAGCTGGATCGGGCTTTAGGGGTGCTCCCTCGCGGTTGCCCTCAATAGCAACAAATGCTATATCACCAAAGGTTGCCCTTAACTGAGCCGGTGATGTTGTTGCCAGCATCATCCTTACAGCTGTAGTTGATGGTGACAGCGTTGCCCTCGGTTTTAATCTGAATAAGACCATCTACCATAGGTGCCATAACATCACCCTTGATAACGCCATCTGTGAGCTTTGCGTACCATGTGCCAAGCAAACCCTCGCCAAGCAAACCGGGGATAAACTTGTTTGCAAAGTCCGTAACGTTAGCAGAAGCGAGTACAGAGTAGATGCCGTCGAACTTATCTGCTGATGGTGCCATAACCTCAATACAGAAGTAGTCGTTGCCCTTAACAGCCTCGATGAACCATGTCTGCTGGCCCTTCTCGTAGGTGTCACCATAGCATGTAGCTGTAACCTCAGCACCCTCAACATCGAACTCTACATCGCCAGAGAAGGTTGTGAGGTGTGTAGTTGCGACAAGGTTACCCTCGTATGATACGAAGTGAGTCTCGCCATCCTCCATCTCGATTGTCGCAGAGAACTTACCATTCTTAACAGTTACGGTAGCGTTCTTGAATGAGTTCGATGTTGTGAACTTGCCATTATCGTCAGTCTTACCATACCAACTGCTCTCCTCAGAGAATGTCTTGTCTGCAAAGCTGTTTGTAGCGTCGAACTTGTACTCGCCATCGGGGAGCACGGGGTTAGCCTCGTCAGCAACGATGTTGCGATACATATCGAAGTAGTAGTATGTGCCGTTAGCCTTAGTTGAAGCGTCGCTGTTTACGCCTACATCAGAGAGGATGATGTAGTAGTTGGGGGTTGTAGAGTACTCAGTGCCGAAGTATATACCCTCGAAGCGCTTTGCCTGAAATACTACGTCGTACTCACTACCAGCCTGCTTTACAGTAACTTGAGCAGTTGATGCGTAATACTTGAGAGTGATAACTGCCTCGCGTGTCTCGGCAGTGTCGTTAGCCTTAGCCGTAACAACAATAACATCGCCCGACTGCTTTGCCTCAAGCCATGTAGCGTTCTCGCTAACATTTACCTTTGTGTTCTCGCCATTAGTAAGCGTATAGATGATCTCTACCTCGCCACCCTCTGCGCCTACCTCGATAACATCACCAGAGGTGATTGTGATAGAGGGCTTAGTGTTCTCCTCGCCACCATTCTCGCACGCCACCATTACGAGTGCCGCCAAGAACAAAACTGAAAAAATCTTCTTCATAAAAGTTATTTGATTTTGGTTAAATGCAAAAATACGCACAAAGGTATATCAAATTTCTGAATTATACAATAATAAAGGCGACTGCCTCATGTGGACAGCCGCCTTCGCGCACTTATATTATTATGGATTGTTCTACTTTGTGAGTGCTCGCCAGAGCATATCCTTGAGCTGCGTGATGTTCATGTTCGCAACCGAAGAGATAAAGATAGACTCGATGCCCTCGGGCAAGTGTGCCTTCATCTGCTCAATAAGCTCATCATCAAGCATATCGCACTTCGTGATAGCCAAGAAGCGCTCCTTGTCCAATAACTCGGGGTTGTACTGTGTGAGCTCGCCCAACAAGATGTCGTAGTCGGCAGCGATGTCGTCGCTATCTGCGGGGATCATAAAGAGCAATACCGAGTTACGCTCGATGTGGCGCAAGAAGCGTGTTCCGAGACCACGACCCTCGTGCGCACCCTCGATGATACCGGGGATGTCGGCCATGACGAATGAGTGGTCGTCACGCACCGATACGATGCCGAGGTTTGGCTCGAGCGTTGTAAAGGCATAGTTCGCAATCTTTGGCTTTGCAGCAGAGACAACCGAAAGGAGTGTCGACTTACCCGCATTGGGGAAGCCCACGAGACCTACATCGGCAAGCACCTTAAGCTCGAGAATGAATGCACCCTCCTCGCCCTCCTCGCCAGGTTGTGCGTAGCGGGGAGTCTGGTTAGTCGCTGTGCGGAAGTGCCAGTTGCCCAAGCCGCCACGTCCACCCTTGAGTAGTACGAGCTGCTCGCCATGCTCCGTAACCTCACCTACAACCTCGGTGTAAGTCTCGCCTGTCTCCTCATCGGTGAATACGCGCTTAGCAACGGTACCGAGGGGTACGGGGATGATGATGTCCTTGGCGTCGGCACCTGTAGAGCGTGCGCCATGACCATTCTCGCCATCCTCCGCAAACTGGTGGCGCTTATATTTGAGGTGGATAAGTGTCCAATACTGGCTGTCGCCCTGAAGAATGATGCTACCGCCCTTACCGCCATCACCGCCATCGGGGCCGCCGAAGGCTACGAACTTCTCACGACGGAAGTGGCATGAGCCAGCACCACCGTGACCTGAGCGTGCAAAAATCTTAACATAGTCGACAAAGTTACTTCCTGCCATAATTGCTTATTATTAAATTCGGGCACAAAGATACAAAAAATATTTAATATATCTTAATCCCACATAAATATATGTGTTACCAGCTCCAAGCATCAAAATAGACTATCTCATGGTCGCGGATGATGATGCGGATGACATCTTCGCCATAATCGGATAAGTCGCCCAAGTTGCGGATAAGCCTCTCGTTATCCCACAGGATGTATGGCGCCATCTCAGACTCGTATGAAAATGGATGATAGTCATAAAGCTTGCGCGCCTGCCTCTCCGCATCGGGATAGCCCTTGTAGTAGGTGGCAAACATCTCCTCGGATGATTGAAGGTGGGAGTAGTCGCACGGCTTAAGTCCTTCATCAGTAAAGGCATAAATGCCCTTGTTGCACTTGAATGCGTATGTCGTTCTGAATGCTGGAATATATGTGCAACTGCGAACATAGAGCGTGTCGCAGTCGTAGTTGATGATGCCGCTGTCGTCCAACATGCGTGAGTACTGCTCCGCAAAGTGGTTGAGGTTTATTTTGGTGTGCTTCATCTCCGCAGCATTTCCATTATGATAGCTGTCATACACACTTGTGCAGCGGCACTCGGTTCTCTCTATGTGACGCGCAATATCGCTAAAATATTTAACCTCAGAGGGTTGCTGCGTCTCTATGATGTCGGTTTTTCCCAGGTTTGTAGACTCGAAATAGCACTCGGCGATGTCGCGATTATTCTCTGTTATAGTGGGCTGTGCATCGACAATCTCATATCTTGAATCTGCGAAGTTGTAGTCCCATGTGCAGCGTTCGCTCTCGCTAATGCGATATGGTGTCCACTTCCAATTTGCATTATAACGCAGCGTGTCTCTCTGGGTGTAGATGTGAGTTTTGAGGCCCTCCGTTAGCTCTATGCAGATATATAGCACATTGCATGGCAGCTGGATGTTGTGCCTTTTTGCGAACTTTAGCAACGACTCCTCCTCGCGGTAACATGGGGCGGCGGCATGGCGAAAACGGCGGTGCGGACTCCTTTTCTTGAGTTGAAGGGCCAACTCATCTACGGTTACGGCATCCAACTCGCTTGCGGGATATACAATGCCGTCATACTTGAAATATATCGTGTAACAGGCATATTCAACGCACTCCTCTCTTGCCTCTAATGTCTTAAGAATTATAGAGGAAAGCACATCGGGGTGTGGCATCTGCGCCCTTGACGCCATTGCTGGGAATATAACAACTACTATGAGGAGCAATAACCTTTTCATCTCTACTTCAGAATTTTTCTGCAAGTTAACACTTATTTCCCAAGATAGCAACACTTTTCTTGGTTATTGGTTAGTTGCTCTTTTGCGCTTGATGTAGAAATATGCCACTACGACGAAAATCGCTAAGCCAAGGTTTAGGACTGCTTCACGCGCGATATGTTGCATAAGGTTGTCTATGAGATGATTGCCGCAGTTGCGACTGTGCTCATCTAATTCGCTCATTATTGCGCGTGCTTCATGCTTTGTGTAGTGGCCCTCTACGGCGATGCCGATGAAATTGAATAGCTGTCGCAATAGGTTGAAAATGAGGATTGTGGCGATTGCCCAGTCAATCCATTTAGTCTTTATTTTAGCCATAATGTTTTTGAAATCGCTATTATATGTGATATGAACTGACAAATGTCGAACACATGTCGAGCAAACGGCAAACTTGCCACAAGCCCTCCCTTGATCTAACAACATCGCCCCACCTCCTTGCGGGTTACATTTTTGTAACCCGCAAAATGGGAGGTTGTATGTTTTTTTAATGTTCTCTCAGCGTCTTTAGGTTGCGAAAATGTAACCCACAAAAGTGGAGTTAGTATGTCTTTTTAATACTCCCTCTGTGTCTTTAGGTTACAAAAATGTAACCCGCGAAAGGGGAGTTTGTATATCTTTTTAATATTCCCTCAGTGTCTTTGGGTTACATTTTCGTAACCCGCGAATATGCAGGGCCATTCCTCCGCACAAAACAACAACCTCTTTAGTTTTGGGTTACATTTTTGTAACCTAAAAACAGCGGGTGCGACGATAACTTTATTATGTGGATACTTCTATTAGCCCAAGAGCCATTCTCTCATCTAACAACATCGCCCTACCTCCTTGCGGGTTACATTTTTGTAACCCGTGAATATGCAGGGTCATTCCTCCGCACGGAACAACAACCACTTTAGTTTTGGGTTGCATTTTTGTAACCCGCAAGAGGGTTATTGAGTATGTCCGTGGCTGTGTTGGTGTTCTCTTTGTTCATGGGTTACATTTTTGTAACCCAAAATAACTAAGGGGAGTCCTGATTTATAAGTGTACCTTTTGTAGCTCCTCTCCCAACTTGTGTAGGTAGTTTTCAATATCCATAAGTCGCTCAAATGATGGGCGCTTCTTTCCTCCGACATACTGCCTCATAAGCGCAGGGTTTATATTCATACCCTTTGCCACTTGCTGTACATTCAACTCGGGGAAGCGCTCGAATAGTGAAGCGATTACATTGTCATACATTGTAAGATTCTCCATAGTAGCCAATTTTTCTGCAAGTTAACACTTATTTCCCAATAAAGCAACCCCTCGGCCGATTATGGGTTACAAAAATATAACCCGTGATGTCGGTACATAAGTGTGTCATCCTGAGCATAGAGAAGGATCTCCTCGCAGTCAAAGAGTTGTGTGTGAGGTTACATTTTTGCAACCCGCAAAGGAGTATGGATGGCGTTTGGTGTGGGCGAGTGTCTCTCGTGTCCTTGGGTTACATTTTTGTAACCCGCAATGTAGTGGAGTGAGTGAGTTTGCCGCGAGTGGGAGTACACATTGTTCATGGGTTACATTTTTGTAACCCGTAAAAGTGGTGTTTGATAATGTTGTTGTGAAAGTCTCCAGTGTCTTTGGGTTACATTTTTGTAACCCGAAATAGGGTAGGGCGAGTGTGTGCGCAGCTATGTTGGTATCCTCTTCGTTTATGGGTTACAAAAATGTAACCCGCGATGTCGATACATAAGTGTGTCATCCTGAGCATAGCGAAGGATCTCCTCGCTGGCAATATACTATGTGCGTTGTCACTTGTCAGCTTTGAGAAGATTCTTCACTCCGTTTAGAATGACAAAGTTGTGTCGGTGTTCCAACTTTGTTCACGGGTTACATTTTCGTAACCCGCAAGAGGGTTAATTGACTATGTCCGTAGCTGCGGGGTAACTCGCGCAATAAGTCTTATTCCATCCGCGCAGCCTACACATCCGTACGTAATAAAAAAAAGGCCTCCTCCTTCGCAGAGAAAGCCTTAGTGCCCAGGATAGGACTCGAACTGCGAAGCAGTAGCGCGGATACCGCACCATAGTCTGACATGCTTATTTTTAATGGGGTTATGAAACGATTTACGTTCGCGATGCTAGCATTGGAGATATAACAACTAAAAGGGGGTGATCAGCATAACTGTTGACCACCCCGCATAGATTATATCAGATATTCACACCATTAGTAGCGCTCGATATAGTCAATTCTATAATCATAAACATCGACACTAAACATACCACCTACTTTACGATTGCTATTAGGTTCGATAGAAACCGCTGTTTTAGTAACATTCTCTCCGTTATGACCGTGGGACACCACAACATATGCAGCTAATTTTACATTGCTATGATTTGTTAGCATAAGGGCAGTTACTCCAGAATCATTTACTAAATTTGCAGACACACAATCCCAATATCTATTGGTTATAACTGGCATGATACTACGGCATATAAACATGTCAAACAGCCATTCTCCACCACTTAGATAGTATGTTACCTCACCATACACGTAGTAGCTACCCCTGGTTGGCGTTGTATACTGAACTGTAACATCATAGACCAATTCGTTACCATATGAATGATAGTCATTGATTACGACTTGGAGATTTTCATCTTCAGCAAAGTAAAACTGTTGACTATTAAAATATCCACCTGAGTTAGCTTCAGAATATCGCACACCTATAAGATCGGCTGCAACCTTACCCGCACTGGGATTTGAACTCGATGCATAAAGTTCTTGAGCGAAAATAGCGCTACCAAGTGTAACTACACAAAGTAGCATATAAAATCTTTTCAATACCATAATGCTTTATTTTTAGTTAAGTTTAGAATTTGTAGTGAAATTATATTGCCGCAACTTTACTATACAAATGTAGGCATTAATTTGTAACAGTCCAAACATTTTGGGCCATATTTTACAAAATACTATTATGCAAGCTATAATCACAACAACAGTCTGTGAAACAGACATATCCGTATGTAATGAAAAAAAGGCCTCCTCCTATGCAGAGAAAGCCTTAGTGCCCAGGATAGGACTCGAACTGCGAAGCAGTAGCGAGGATACCAATTGGCGCAGACCATAGGTCGAGCAATAAACTATTTCTTATCCCCGCAACCTACACCCCGTGAGCAGCGCTATCCCTTCAACACAATACATACGGATAACTTGCAAAGCAAGTGTTGGTCGTTCTGTATGCAATAGAGTTTACTCGGTATTGCAAACCGAACGACCAACATTAGTCTGTTTACAGACATATCCGTATGTAATAAACAAAGGCCTCCTCCTTCGTAGAGAAAGCCTTTGTGCCCAGGATAGGACTCGAACCTACATGCCGTTAAGCACTCGCACCTGAAACGAGCGCGTCTACCATTTCGCCACCTGGGCATCGAAACGTAGCGCAAAAGTAGCATATTTTTTTGAAATTTTGTATATTTGTCGAAAATTTATTTGAGACCAGCGGTGTTGGTGCTATGCACCTGCCATAAACTAAAAACCTATAACACTGATTACTATGAACTTGAAGAAGATAAATAAGGGCTATATTATCGCTTTTGCGACCGTTATCCTCGTCATTATCGACCAGGTTGTTAAGATGCTTGTGCATGCAAATATGGAGGTGGGCGATGTCACTCCCGTCTTCTCGTGGTTCAACCTCTGCTACGTTGAGAATCCTGGCTTTGCCTACGGCATGCAGCTCGGTGGTGAGTGGGGTAAAATCATCTTGAGCCTCTTCCGTTTGGTGATGATTGGCGCTATCATCTATGGCATCTACAAACTACTGAAGCGCGGCAATGTGCCCACCGGTATCTTTGTGGGTGCGGTGCTTATCCTTGCGGGTGCTATAGGCAACATGGTCGACTGCATGTTCTACGGCTGGTTGCTTGATAGTCAGGATGCTGGTTTCCTTATGGGTGATGTCATAGACATGATTCACCTTCCCTTGTTCAAGTGGGAGAACTGCCCATCGTTCCTTAGCTTCTTGGTGGGTCAGGATGGCTACTTCTTCGGCGCGGTATTCAATGTTGCCGATGCCTATATC
>JAEZPN010000122.1 GCA_023413645.1 Bacteroidota bacterium | reverse complement strand
TCCAAAGTGATTGTGGTATAGGGTTTTAGACCTTCGCCCACAGCGTCGACCATATTTGAGCATACCCACTCAAAATCAGATGCTTCAGCCATGGCGTAGAGCGCCTCGCGACCCTTGTCGAACTCGTGGTTACCCAACGTAACGACATCGTAGCCCACGGCATTCATAAGCTCCACCATAGGGACACCTGGCTGGGCATCGTCATCGACATAGGCATTGCCCGTAACCCTATCTCCCGCATCCACAAGGAGCACGTCGCCCTTAGCCTCAAACTCCTCGACGAGGGTTGCAAGGCGAGGCATAGCCTCGATGTTGGCGTGCATATCGTTTGTTGAGATGATATATATGTGGTTCTCCTCGGCACTCTTTTGTTGCACACACGACACAAGCGTGAGAAGTGCCGTGAGTATAAAAATTAGATTTTTTTGCATAAGTTGTAGCGTTTTGTTGCTACAAAATTATAAAAAATTACTATCTTTACACTCGAATTAGTTAAAAAGAGGTAGAAAATGAAGGAGATAATCACACTTCGCCTTGTGAATAGCGGCGTTACAATGGATGTAGAGATGGGCACATCACTCGCTGAGGTGCTCGCAAAGGCCGATTTTGAGCGTCCCTACCCCATCCTTGTAGCACGCGTAAACAACCGCTACAAGGAACTTAGCCACCGCATCTTTAAGCCCGTAACCGTGGAGTTCCTCGACGTGCGCCACTATGAGGGCTACCGCGTATATCAGCGCACCATATCCTTCGTTATGCAGATGGCAGCTACGGAGCTATTCCCCGAGCGCAAGCTACGTATTCGCCACACCCTCGGTAGTGGCTTCTATGCCCAGTTCGAGAATGGCGTGGTGCCCACAGCCGAGGAGTTGGCACTCCTCAAGCAGCGCATGGCCGACATCGTGGAGCGCGACCTCGTTATCACACGCCGCAAGCGCCTCGCGGAGGAGGTGGCAGAGGAGTATGCACGCTACGGCTTCGACGACCGCCTCGACCTCGTTGAGACACGCCCCCACCTCTACCGCACGGTGAACTACCTCGGCGATATGCCAGGATACTTCTATGGCGCTTTGGCACCCTCATCGGGCTATGTGCGCCACTTCGATATTGCCCCCTACTACAACGGCTTCTACGTTGCGCTACCCGAGCGTAGCAACCCCGAGGCTGTATCTACAAACATCCACCTCGACAAGATGTTCGACATCTTCCACGAGTACCAGCAGTGGATAGACATCATGGGCGTACCTACGGTGGGCGAGCTAAACCGCCGCGTGATGGAGGGTGACGCCTCGGAGCTCATCAAGATTGCCGAGGCCTTCCACGAGAACAAGATTGCAAACATAGCACGCGCCATTTCGGAGGCTAATGCCGAGCGTGGTGTGCGCATGGCGCTTATCTCGGGTCCCTCGTCGAGTGGTAAGACCACCTTCTCGAAGCGTCTCGGTGTACAGCTACGCGTGTTGGGTCTCGACCCCGTGCTCATTGCTCTGGACGACTACTTCGTTGACCGCGATAAGACACCGCTGGATGAGGATGGCAAGCCCGACTTCGAGGCATTGGAGGCCATCGACCTTGAGACACTCAACGACCACTTGCAGCGCCTTGCTGCGGGCGAGAGCGTTGAGATTCCCCGCTACGACTTCATATCGGGTAAGCGACAGTGGCACGAGAACCCACTCAAGCTCACCGACCGCTCGATACTTATTTTGGAGGGTATCCACGCCCTCAACCCACGCCTAACACCTGGCATTGCCGACGGCAGCAAATTCAAAATATACATCTCGTGCTTCACATCGGTAGCGATGGATAACTTCTCGCGCATACCCACCTCGGATAACCGCATGCTACGCCGCACCATCCGCGACCACGCAACACGCGGTAACAATGCGCTACGCACACTCCAGATGTGGCCCTCGGTACGCCGCGGCGAGGAGAAGCATATCTTCCCCTATCAGGAGAATGCCAACGTGATGTTCAACTCGTCGCTTTTCTACGAGATTTCGGTGCTCCGCGCCATTGCCGAGCCCGTGCTCCGCGAGGTACCCGACACCGTGCCCGAGTATGCTGAGGCCAAGCGCATGCTTAAGTTCCTCGACAACTTCGTGCCTATCGAGCCCGACGAGATACCCCCCACCTCGCTCCTCAGGGAGTTTATCGGTGGCAGTTCATTTAAGTATTAAACCAAAAAACAACATAAAACTTTTAAGCTAAAATGAAAACCTTTGACAGCTTTGTTGACCGTCACATCGGTCTAAACACTAAGGAGGATCTCCGTGAGATGCTCGCAACAATTGGCGTAGGCTCTGTTGAGGAGCTTCTCCAGCAGGTAATCCCACAGAACATCCGCCTCAAGAAGGATCTCGACCTCCCCGCAGCGATGAGCGAGTATGAGTATGCAGCACACATCACTGAGCTTGCAGCCAAGAACCGCACCTTCCGCTCATTTATCGGTATGGGTTACTACCCCAATGCTGTTCCCGCAGTCGTTACACGCAACGTCTTCGAGAACCCCGCATGGTACACATCATACACTCCCTACCAGGCAGAGATCTCGCAGGGTCGCTTGGAGGCACTGCTCAACTACCAGACAGCTATCCTCTCGCTTACAGGTATGGAGGTAGCAAACTGCTCGTTGCTCGACGAGGCTACAGCAACTGCCGAGGCTATGCTTATGATGTACGCATTGCGCTCACGCGAGGCTGTGAAGCAGGGTCGCAACCAGATCTTCGTGGATGAGAACATCTTCCCACACACGCTCGACGTATTGCTCACACGCTCTGAGCCATTCGGCATCGAGATTATCCGTGACGACTTCTCTTCATACGAGTTCACAGGCAAGGAGTTTGGTGCTATCGTGCAGTATCCCGCAGCAAATGGCGAGGTACGCGACTATGCAGCCTTCGCAGCTAAGGCACACGAGGCAGGCATCACCGTTACTGCCGTAGCCGACCTCCTCTCATTGGCACTCTTGAAGTCACCCGCAGAGTGGGGTGCAGACATCGCCGTAGGTACTACACAGCGCCTCGGTTGCCCCATGGGCTTGGGTGGTCCTAGCGCAGGTTACATGGCTACACGCGACGCTTACAAGCGTCAGATGCCTGGCCGTATCATCGGCGTATCTATCGACCGTCTTGGCAACAAGGCTCTCCGCATGTCGCTCCAGATGCGTGAGCAGCACATCAAGCGCGAGAAGGCTACATCGAACATCTGTACTGCACAGGCGTTGATGGCTTCGATGGTAGGTTTCTACTGTATATATAATGGTAAGGAGGGTCTCCAGCGTGCTGCGCTCAATGCTCACACCGCTGCCGTTACCGTTAAGGAGGCTTTGGAGGCTATGGGCTATGTGGTACGCACAAAGAGCTTGTTCGACACTCTCGAGGTGGAGGCTGAGGCATCGGTTATCCAGGACATCGCCCTTGCACGCGAGATTAACCTCTTCTACCCCACTGACGAGTGCGTACGCATGTCATTCGACGAGGTTACAACAGACGCCGAGTTGCAGACTATCGTTGACATCTTCGCTGAGGCACGTGGCAAGAAGGCTAAGGCTGTTAAGCGCGCCGAGGCAGCTATCGCAGCGGAGGTAAAGCGCGAGAGCGACTTCTTCACCGAGAAGGTGTTTAACTCATACCGCACAGAGACCGAGATGATGCGCTATATCAAGCGCCTCGAGTTGCGCGATATATCGTTGATGAACTCTATGATTTCGCTCGGCTCATGTACCATGAAGCTCAACGCGGCACAGCTCATGCAGCCACTCTCACTCGCTGGTTTCCAGAACATACACCCCTTCGCTCCCGCAGACCAGACTGAGGGCTACCGCGAGCTTATCTCGAACCTCGAGGGCTACCTCGCAACTATCACTGGCTTCGCAGGTTGTACCTTGCAGCCCAACTCGGGTGCTGCAGGTGAGTACGCAGGTCTCCTTATGATTCGTGCATACCACCAGAGCCGCGGTCAGGGCTACCGTAACATCATCCTCATCCCATCTTCAGCACACGGCACTAACCCCGCATCTGCTGCTATGGCGGGCATGAAGATCGTCATCGTGGCGTGCGACGAGAATGGTAACATCGACGTTGAGGATTTGAAGAAGAAGGCTGAGGAGCACGCATCAGAGCTCTGCGGCTTGATGGTTACATACCCCTCAACACACGGTGTATTCGAGAGCCGCATCCGCGACATCGTTGACGCTGTACACGACGCTGGCGGTCAGGTATATATGGATGGTGCAAACATGAACGCACAGGTGGGTCTCACCAACCCTGGCTTCATCGGCGCCGACGTATGCCACCTCAACCTCCACAAGACCTTCGCTATGCCTCACGGCGGTGGTGGTCCTGGTGTTGGTCCCGTATGCGTTGCTGAGCACCTCGTTAAGTTCTTGCCCACACACTCACTCATGGAGACTGGTGGCGAGGAGGGTATCACCGCTGTTGCCTCTTCACCATGGGGCTCTGCAATGTTGTTGCCCATCACTTACGGCTATATCCGCATGCTCGGCTTCGAGGGCTTGCGTCGCTCAACAGAGATGGCTATCGTAAATGCTAACTACATGTCTTCAGCCTTGAAGCATGAGTACCGCACATACTACTCTGGCGAGACTGGCCGCGTAGGTCACGAGATGATCCTCGACCTTACTCGCTTCAAGCACGACTACAACATCGACTGTGGCGATATCGCACACCGCCTTATGGACTACGGTTTCCACGCTCCTACCCTCTCATTCCCCGTACACGAGACCTTGATGGTCGAGCCTACCGAGAGTGAGTCAAAGGCTGAGATGGACCGCTTCATCGAGGCACTCATCAAGATTAAGCGTGAGTGCGAGGCTGCTGCCGAGAGTGGCAATGCGGACAACGTTGTTGTTAACGCGCCACACACCGCTTTAGAGTTGGCAGGCGAGTGGAACCACCCCTACTCACGCGAGGAGGCTGCATTCCCCTTGGAGTGGATTGTTGAGGGTAAGTTCTTCCCCTATGTAACTAAGATTGACAACGGCTACGGCGATCGTAATCTCTGCTGCCGCGCAATCGACTAATCGACAGATTAACAACCCCAGAGGGCTGCTCAACAGGCGTTGGGCAGCCTTTTTTGTGTCCTTAACGCCTTTAACCATATAACTATATTCCTCGCATTTTAGAGGCTATTATACTCATGCGAACGGAATAAAAATGCACGATATGCAACAATATCACACTGAAATAGTGGTAGTTTCAAATATTATACGTATATTTGCAAGCTTGACTATAAGAAAAATAAAAACATATATACACATTAAAACCACATTTATTAACTATGAAAAACTTTAAGTACACACTTGTTGCGATGTTTGCTATCGTAGCAGGCTTCGCAATGAGCGCTTGTAAACCCGACCCCGTCGTTAACGGCCCGGAGGTCGAGACCAAGACAGAGATTATTCTTGGTGAGCCTACACCATCAGGCATCACCTTGAGTGTCGTAACTACGAACGTAAAGGAGTTCGCTTACGTTAAGCGCGACACTGAGATCCCTGCAACAGCAATTCTTCAGGGTGGTGAGAAGACCACTATCGCTGATACTTCAGTTGAGAAGACTACAACTATCGAGATTGATGGTTGCGAGAGTAACACTTCTTACACCTTCTACTTCGCTTTCCGCTTGGCAGATAACACAATCGTTGACGAGGTTAAGAAGGTTGAGTTCACAACAACTGGCTACGGCGACAACGTATTGACTGTTGTTGACCGTATGTACGACGGTTTCTCTGTACACATCCAGATTCCTGAGGAGGTTAAGCAGCGTGGCAACGCTTTGCGCTACTCTACATCTTCTATGGCGATGTTCAACTACATGAAATCTTTGGGTACAGGCATCTACGACAGCTTGCTCTACAACGCTGGCCAGTGGACTACTGAGGACAAGACTGTTATCTACGATGACTACCACAGCACAGAGCGCGATGAGGATGGCAATCCTATCTACGATGAGCAGGGTAACTTGGTTGGCGCAAGCTACACAGACCCCAAGGTTCCTGGCGAGCCTGGCTACATGATCGTTGGTGAGTTCGCATATATGAAAGACACTGAGGAGCGCACAGTTCTCTACATCGACGAGGAGAGTGGCGAGATTATGTCTAAGGTTGTTAACGATGACTCATACTGGGATAGCACCGTATGGTGGTACCCCGCAGGCTGGCAGCCCGGCTACTACAACCCATTGTATGACTGGGTAGCATGGTACAACGACCAGATTAACGACTCTGAGAACTTCGACACTGAGAACTACTGGACAGGCTACTACGAGCGTCTCTATGTTGAGACTCTTCCTGCTGAGACTCTCGAGGGTAACGTAGATATCAAGGTTACTGACGTAACTCCTATCGAGGCTTGTATCTCATTCACTCCATCTGAGGACGTTTTGCAGTACTGCGTACTCGTATGTACAGAGTCTGAGTACGAGACACAGATTCTTCCTCTTCTCGATAACAACACTGACCACTTGCGCTGGTTCACTGGTTCATACTTCGCTATGATGACCTTCGGTATCCAGATGGGTCAGGGCAACATGGATTTGTGGCTCTCAGACTGGTTCGTAGACACTAAGGGTATGGCAGGTCAGACTATCCGCGTTCTCGTATCTGGTATCGGCGATGCAGAGGGTAAGAAGCAGAGCTTTGCAACTACTACATTCGTATTGCCCGAGGTAACACTTCCAAAGCCTGAGGTTGTTATAACTCCCGTAGCAAGCGAGGATCCTTACACCGTTACATTCAACATCAAGAACCCCAACCCCGATAACGCAATCACTGAGGCTTACTTCGCATGTAACTACGTGCGTGAGTTCGACGCTATCCTCAAGGAGTACAGCTACACTTCACTCCTCAAGGGCATGGGTAACCGCCTCGATGCTACTGCTGTTGGCCTTATCAACACACCCGAGGGCTTCAACTTCTCAATCTCGTCACGCGAGAACGCTACAACACGTCTTGCAGTGCTCGCATACAACTGGGAGGGTACTGGCAACAACCCCGACGATCCTAACACAAAGGCTGTTGCAGAGTACACTACACCTCACGCCTCTTTCCCCGTACGCGTAAACTCTGAGCTCTTCACAAAGCTCCAGGGCGAGTGGGAGGCTTCAGCAAGCATGAAGAACTACATCGCTGTAACTGACTCTGAGGGTAACGCTACTGGCGAGTACAAGTTCGAGGACGCTGGTACATACAAGTCACCTGTGACTATCGCTGCTGGCATCGAGTATCCTGAGACACTCTCTGAGGATGTATACGCCCTCTACGCAGAGTGGGGCATCAGCCGCGAGAAGACTGACGAGCTCTTCGAGGAGTTCTTGGAGATGGCTGAGCAGTACAACGCTCGCACACGTGGCTTCAACCGCCTCTTGTGCCTCGGTTACAACTTCGCACACCCCGACTACAACCTCGGCATCGTACAGACTCCATGGGATTTGTTCATCTCTGACGAGTTCTCTGTAGCTACTGTATCTGACATGTTCTACGACTTCGGTCCTAAGTGGAACTTCGAGATCGACGCTGACGGTAACGTATGGTTGCCTATCGACATCGAGCGTGAGTTCCCAATGTCGGCATTCTACTACGGTATCGACTACACATTCTACATGTTGGCAATCGGTGAGCGCTCATACCTTGGTGGCGACGTAATCGGCTCTGATGGTAAGACTATCGTCGAGGCACGCTTCCCTGTTGAGGTATCTGACGACTACAACACAATCACTATCAAGCCTATCGTTTACAAGGATTCTGAAGGCGAGATTATTGAGACATACTATCCTTGCGTAACACAGCTCCAGAATGGCTATGCTACACCTCTTAACCCCCGCGTACGTAGCGAGGTTGTCCTCACACGTAAGGCTGGTGCAACTACTTCAGTTAAGGCTAACGCCGCAACTGCTAAGGTAGCATCTGAGGCTATTGCACCTATGGGCGAGGCTCGCGTACCTATGCAGCGTGCTAAGTTCTCAATGACATCATTCGAGAACATCACTCCTCGCACACGCATCATCCCTGAGCGTAAGATTGAGGCAGGCGCTGAGGCTTACCACAAGCGTGCTAAGGCTGCTGTTGAGGCATACTACGGCATCGAGCTTGACTAAGCAACATAGATAGCTTAATATTAGGGCTGTTCGGCAATGCTGGACAGCCCTAATTGTTTTAGGGCGCCGGTTTCGAGGGGATCCGTGGAGAACCTCTCGGCTATTCCGAGCTCATGGGTTACATTTTTGTAACCCGCAAACAAGGAGGGAAACTCTCTCATCGAGACATCGAGCACCCTACGGGGCAACCCAGCAGATACCCTCTTGGGCGGTGGGGGTGTTTCCATCCATCCATTTTCCCTATGTAAATGGATGGATGGAAAAGCCTATCTAACCCGTCATTGCGAGGCTTGGAACAAGCCGTGGCAATCTCGCGCTCTCTATGTCATCCTGAGTGCAACGAAGGAATTTAGGGATGTTAAGGAGTTTAGGGAGTTTAGGGAGTCGTCCTTAATCTCCTTAATCTCCTTAATCTCCTTAATCTCCTTAATCTCCTTAATCTCCTTAATCTCCTTAATCTCCTTAGTTTCCTTTGTGGTGCTGACATGAAAAAGCCCCGGATGGGTAGTACTTGGAGTACGTCCCATTCGGGGGTTTGATTGAAGCGGCAGCAGATGTGCCCCTTATCACAAGAAAGGATTACGCCTGTACGTTTACACTATCTACAGGTTCAACATCACCCTCTGTCTCCTGTGCTTCGGGGGTGGTTACCTCCTTAGGAGTCTCGGGATAGTAGACCTTGAGAAGTGGCATAGGGCAATCATCCTTCTTGAAATCCACGCCAAGCAAGCTCTCGGCGAAGAGCTCCACCTGCAACTGCAATGCGGGGTTCTCTACTTCCCATGCCTCAGCCACCGTACGAACAGCCTGCTGCTCAGCATCCGAGAGGTTCTTGTACCAGTGCTCAGCCTCCTCATACGACAAACTCAACTCATCAACAGCTGCATAGAGGTCGCGCACCTCGCTATTAGTGAGTGTGTTGTACCAAGCATCGAAGCCCTCAGCAACGACAGCCTCGGCATCGAGGAGCGAGGTAATCTCGCTCCACTGTGCCTTGTACTCTGTCATCTGCTTCTCTGCAGCACCCGTATCCTTAGTGCAAGCCACAAACATCGTTGCAGCAAGCACAACAAACAATAAGCGCTTCATTACTCCTTGCCTGCTTTAGTAAGCTCGATATCGAAGTCCGACAAGACGTTCATATAGTTCATGAATGCCTCGTAAGCCGAGCCGTAGGGGTTAAAGTATGAGTGTACGTCACCATCCGAGAACCACTTAGTTGCCATATAGTAGAAGTGGTCAGAGTTCTGCATGAAGTGCCATACATACTCGAAATCCTTGTTCTTAGCCTTCTTAACCTTGGGAGCGAGGGCATACAACTTAGCAAATGCCTCGTTCTGGAGGTCGTTACCAAGCCATGCGGTAACGTCGCGCTCCTCATCTGCCCACGACATAGCATGGGGGCTATGCAACACTGCTACGGGCTGCAACTTCTTAGCTGCCTCGCTAACAGTAGCGAATGCCACCTCGCCAGTTGCCAACATCGCTGCGGGCAATGCCTTAACGAAGTCGAAGATGCCGGTAGAGGCCTTCTGGTGCTCACCGAATGTCTCGTAGTCCATGAAGAGGTTTACTACGTCGCCTGTCTCTGCGGCTACCCAGCCAGCGAACTTATCCGCTGTGAGGGGCCACTCGGGCCAACCCTCATTAGAGAAGCGGAAGGCGATGTCGTCAGCAAGCTTGTAGTTACGCAATAAGAGGCGGAGCTTGTTGTCGTTAGCATCGGTATTTACGAAGTTGGGAGACTTCCAACCGAGGATGTGGTTAGCA
>JAEZPN010000107.1 GCA_023413645.1 Bacteroidota bacterium | reverse complement strand
TGTTTTCCTCAACATTCAAAGTACCTTGAGTATACATATTCTGCACCTCTACGGTAGCAATGTTATCACCTGTCACCTCAGTACCTAAAGTAGGATTAAGCACCAGCTTTGCAAGGGCGTGTGACATATTAATGTTAACAGGGTTGCTTGTGATGAGAGTTTGCGAAGCCACCAAATAGTCGGTCACACCATCGGCAGTGATGGTCACTCCGTCGGCAGAAGCATTCTCAACATAAGGGCTCAAAGCACAAATCTTTTGTTTATTTTCACCTTCATACAACACAGTGCTGTTGCTGTACCAATCGGTACCATCGTGAACCCACTCTACATTGTTAGCATTGTACTTTTCTGCTGAACCTTCAATCCATACACTTATTGATACATTCTCATCTACAGATCCTATAAGTTGTCCTTCGATGATGGCTCTAGTTGTCAATTCAGCCACACCTGCCGAAGCGATGGTGATGGGGGTGTCCCTTTGCGAGTCGAACGACTCGACTTCTTGCTGGTCGCAAGAAATGAAGAGGAAAGATGAAAGAGCAAAGATAAAAGACGCTTTGCCTAATGTGTTCTTAATGTTAGTTTTCATATTCGTATATTTTTTTATTATTCGGTTTAATTATTTCTTCAGTGTTGGATATAGATTGCCTACAACATACTCCCAAGGGCCATTCTCCTGATCGGCATTGAGCAGCTCGGCCATCGTTACTGATGCAAACTCTGCAGGGGTCTTGGCAATCACATCTGCTCCCAAGGTGTAGTTGGTATTACCACCACCCCAGTGTCGGCACCACGCTCCACCTTGGGGTCGTAGCCCTCAACGACAATCACAAACTCACCCTTAGGCTCATGCGCCTTGAAGTGAGCAATAGCCTCAGTAACGGTGCCACGCACTGTCTCCTCGAACTTCTTTGTTATCTCTCTCACCACAGCCACACGACGCTCCGCACCAAAGGTCTCGGCAATCTGCTCCAAGCACTTTACAACGCGGTAGGGCGACTCGTAGAAGATGATGGTGCGTGTCTCCGTAGATAGCTCCTCGAGGCGCTTCATGCGACCCTTCTTCTGGGGTAGGAAGCCCTCGAAGCAGAATCTATCGCAAGGGAAGCCACTCTGCACAACGGCAGGGATGAGGGCCGTAGCACCAGGCAGCGTCACCACCTCGATACCCTCCTCCACGCAGCGGCGCACAAGCAAGAAGCCAGGGTCAGAGATACCTGGCGTGCCGGCATCTGACACCAAAGCGACATCCTTACCCGCAGCTATAGACTCCACGACACGGCCTACGGTGGCGTGCTCGTTGAACTTATGGTGCGAGTGCATGGGCTTCTCGATGCCGAGGTGGCGCATAAGGTGTGACGATGTGCGCGTATCTTCGGCGAGGATGAAGTCAACCTCCTTGAGTACGTTTATGGCACGTAGGGTTATATCCTCGAGGTTGCCAATGGGTGTGGGTACGATATATAGTTTTGCCATAGTCCTATTTATGAGAGTTTACGTTCAAGGAGCGATACAAGGAGCTTCGCACCCTCCGAGTCGGGATTCCAGCGGAAGTTTTCCACAATAAATATCATGCACTCGTCGAGGTCATCATACTCGTTGAGGTGGTTGATGGTATCCTCGTAGAGGTTCGCATCGCCACCAAAGAGGTCGCGTATCATAAGGAACTTATCGTTGAGGCCTATCGCCTTGCGGATGTCGGTGATGCGGTTGTATGCCGCTGTGGGCTGCTCCTCAGCCATCTTGTCGGCAAGCGTAGTTACAGTGTTCTTCGCATAGATATCACCCAAGCGCTGTGGCGCCTCCTCCTCGCGTGGTGCGGGCATGGGCGCAGGTGCAGGCACGGGTGCAGGTTGTGGCACGGGTGCGGGTTCTACTACTCTCTCCTCTACTGCTACGACCTCCTCTACTGGCTCTGGTGCAGTCTCCTTCGCGGGTGCTGTTGTCTTAATTGGCGCATCGTATAGCGAGATCATCTTGCGACCACGCTTTGTGTGCACGGGAATATCGTCGATATCGAAGAGACCACCGCCTATTGGTCGCTCGGGGGCACTCTCCTCGGCTTTTACTTCAACCTTCTCTTCTACCGCCTCTGTCTTTTCCTCTATGACCTCCTCAACTCTCTCCTCGACAACCATCTCCTCAGGCTCGGGAGTCTCCTCAACCTCGGGCTCGGGCTCGATGGGCTCTGCAAGTTCGATAGGCTCTTCTACAGTCTCCTTTGCGGGCTCCTCTGCCGAAAGCGCAGCCTCCGCCTCCTCGATGCTATCGTCACCCGAAAGACCGAGCAGAGCATCTATATCGAGGGCATCATCAAAGGCGTCGCCCACATCCTCGTGCGCAGCCACAACTGCGGGGACTACGACCACGGGAGCAACAACCGCTACAGCCTCCTCGACTTCGGTCTCTACCCTATCCTCTATTGTTTCGTCTGCCTCAGCCTTGGGCTCCTCAACTGCGGGTGCTACCACCTCCTCAACTGCTGGAGTTTCAGCCTGTTGTGGGGTGTAGTCGAGCAGTTCATCATATATGCGACGCAACTCCTCGAGTGCCATATCGCGCTCTATGCGTGGCACATCGCCACTATTGTTCCACTTCTCGACCATGCTTGTTAGGCGTGACAAACGCTCATCAACTCTTTTTAGTGCCATATTTCGTAACTACATATAGGTATATACAACGTATCAAAGGTATAAAAAAAAGTGCGAATGGCAAAATTTTAGACTAATAAAGTTTTGGTGTGAGGGTGTTTATATGGCGTGTGTTATGGCTATAGTGAATGAGAACCAATATATTTGCTTCGACTTCGCTCAGCATGACATAGCATAGAGCCAACACGATGACACTTACGCCGTCATTGCGAGGCGTAGCCGTGGCAATCTTCCATTGTGTTCTCTTCACAAAGGTAGATCCCCACGTCGCTTCGCTCCTCGGGATGACGTATTGTCTATTGAAGCGCAGCAGATGTGTCCCGTGGCTTCGAGGAATTTCTTGTCAGAGTGGTGCTACCACTATATATTTCTTGTCAGAGTGGTGCAGATGTGTCGCTGACATGAAAAATCCCCGGATGGGTAGTACTTTGGCGTACATCCCATTCGGGGATTTGATTGAAGCGGCGCAGATGCGCCACTATCACAAGAAATATCACAAGAAATAAGCGAGGTCGTCAAGGGCAATATAGAGCGGTGTATTCGCTCCCCACTCGCCTACGTCGGTTGTCTCGATAGTCACACGAACACGGTCGTAATCGCTGCCAAGGTTGACAAGAGAATACTCGTTCCAGTCTGTTGCCATTATGCGCTTACCGTCGCGGAAATCAACGACATAGCACTCTTCAACACCTGTAATCTCGTTACCCTTCATGCCTGTAAATACGACCTTGAGGTAGTCGCCATCGATGAAGGCGCGAGCAAAGTCGTTGATGGCCTCGTTGGTGATTGAGGCGTATGTGTATGTTGTGAGGTTGAGCTTCACATTCGAGAGGTGGACAGGTTTCTTGAGCACTATATCGCAGGGCTCGTTGAAGGAGTCGTAGTAGTAGATAAGGAAGTTGTCGCCCGATGCTGCAGAGTCGTTGAAGACGGCATACTGGTTGGCAAAAAGGCCATTCGCGGGGTTCGTATCCTTAACCTTAGACTGTGCGAAGCCACCCCAATAGGCATACTCCTCGTTGTAGAAATACTCGAACTCGAAGGTATCGTTCTCGTAGCCATAGGCATACTCCGCAGTCATAGCGCTCTCAAACTTCTCAACCTCGGTGACTGGCTTCTTGTCGACAATTTCAAGACCACAAGCAACCATACCCAATAGAGACACAGCAAACATCAACTTTCTCATAGACAATTATTTATAGGAATGATACAATAT
>JAEZPN010000095.1 GCA_023413645.1 Bacteroidota bacterium | reverse complement strand
GCTTAAGGCTCGCGACCCAGAGCTCAATACCGTTGAGGCGCGTGCTAATGGCGACGCCACAAAAGATGGCATTGCAAACTTCACCTGCGATGCACTTTTACACTACCCCTACGATGCCGGTTTCGTGCCCGAAATTGTCTTTTACCACTATGGCGGTGTGCGCCTCTCGGAGATAAAAGAGGGCGACATAAAGCGCGTTGACATACTCAATAACGACCCCTTCGTTTCGACCATCTATGTTGGCGAGATGAGTCTCGATGAGATACGTCGCTTCATCCTCGAGAAGTACAACAGCGGCACTGCGGAGAAGCCCGATAAGGAGTCGCACTACGCCTATTTCCGCTCGAATGTCCCCTACGAGATTGTGGTTGGCACAGAGCCCGCAGGATGCCCCGATGCCCTCGCTGTTCGCTTCGACCTCGAGAACCGCACATATCGTGTCGCGATGTGTAACTATATCGCTGAGAACTATATAGATAACGCTGTCGTGGCGCGAGGCTTGAAGGAGTCTGGGGTGACCGTGCGCGAGGCTATGCTACGCGAGGTGCGCTCATATGGCGAGGCGGGATATACCCCCGACAACAACGTATATCAGGTTGAAGTAAACAAGTAACGACTATGTTGGAGACCACATTTCAGCGCGAGCTTATAGAGGCGGGATGCGACGAGGCGGGACGTGGCTGTCTCGCAGGCTCGGTATTTGCCGCGGCGGTGATATTGCCGCCCGATTTTCACCATCCGCTACTCAACGACTCTAAGCAGATGACAGAGCGACGACGCAACCAACTACGCGAGATTATCGAGCGCGAGGCCTTAGCATGGCATGTCGCTGAGGTTACTGCCGAGCGCATAGACCAGATAAACATCCTCCATGCCTCAATCGAGGGTATGAACATAGCACTCAAGGCGCTGAGCACCACACCCGAGTATATCGTCATCGATGGCAACCGCTTCCATACCGACCTTGCAACACCCTGGCGCACAATAGTTAAGGGCGATGGTAAGTATGCAAATATCGCTGCTGCCTCAGTGCTTGCCAAGACCCACCGCGATGAGTATATGATGCGCATTGCCGAGGAGTACCCCATGTATGGCTGGGCGAAAAACAAGGGCTACCCCACGCGTGAGCATAGGATAGCCGTAAGGGAGTATGGGCTCTCGCCCTATCATCGTAAGACGTTTAATATCTCACCCGAACAACTTGAACTATTCTAAGATTTCTTGTGATAAGGGGCACATCTGCTGCCGCTTCAATAGTCAAAACGTCATCCCGAGGAGCGGAGCGACGTGGGGATCTACCTCTGTGAAGAGGCAGAGAACAACGTGAAGAGACAGAGTACAACGGAAGATTGCCACGGCTAACGCCTCGCAATGACGGGTTAAACAAAACGTCGTACAACGGAAGATTGCCACGGCTACGCCTCGCAATGACGGGATAGACCGAGCGGTTGCGGGTTACAAAAATGTAACCCTCTCAACAAATTAGAGGGATTGGAATATCTTTAACGCTTGCGTCGTTTCTCCTCCTTGCGGGGTGCAAGCTTGGGTAGTACTACAACATTGCGGGCCTCTTCGCGACCATCATCGGTCGTTACAACTTCATAATCCACGCGCCAGTTATGTTTGAGCGTGCGGTAGCCATCGCCATCTGTCAGGATAGCTGTGTAGTGGACATAGACATCAACCCCCTCATCCGAGGTGATAAAGCCGTAGCCACGCTTGTCGTCGAACCATTTTACACGCCCTTGCATAGATGAATGTTGTTTAGTTTGGCAGTTCAAAGTTACTAATTTTCTCGCATCAGTCAATACTAAAGGCGTAAAAAATTGCGTTTAATTTGTAGATTCGCGAAAAAAGACGTATATTTGTGCATCATAGAGAATCATAAATAGCTAAAATATAGTTGGATATTATGAATGCAAAATGGAAGATAGCTATCCTCGCTATGCTCGGTCTCTCGACTGCAGCATGCTGTAGCACTAAGAAGGCTAAGAAGAGTGAGGACCCAAAGCCCGTAGAGGTTGAGGATCAGATGGAGGACCCACGCATTATGCTCATGTATGGCGTGCCATTCCCTGATGGTGAGGTTGTACGTCCTATTGAGGAGACTAAGGAGGCTGAGGAGCAGGGTGTTCCCTTCCCCGATGGTAGCGTCGTGAAGCCAATCACAGATGAGGAGGCAGAACGTCGTCTCGAGGAGATAAAGGCTGAGTTGAATGCACGCGAGGCTGAGTAATACCTTTTAAAACCCATATAACGACCTTTTACAAGTGAAAGGAAAGAGATTAGGCATCCGCAAGCACCTGGGTCTCAAACTATTCAAGGGACTATACGATGGTGTTGTGGAGCGCCACGAGTTGCGTACACTCTTCTGGGAGTGTACGCTTCGTTGTAATTTGAAGTGCCGACACTGCGGTAGCGACTGCCGTGTCGATGTCTCGGAGCGAGATATGCCCCTTGCCGACTTCCTTAAGGTGTTGGACGAGGAGGTTACGCCCAATGTAGACCCCGCAAAGGTGCTTATCATCTTCTCGGGTGGCGAGGTGTTGGTACGCAAGGACCTCGAGGAGGCGGGGCGCGAGGTTACGAAGCGCGGATATATGTGGGGCATGGTGACCAATGGCATGAGCCTCACGCGTGAGCGTCTGCACTCGCTCGTCGCAGCGGGACTACGCTCTGTGTCGGTGAGCTTCGACGGCTTCGAGGATGTGCACAACTACATACGCCAGAACCCCGATAGCTTCGAGCGTGCTCGCCAGGCTGTGGCCAACATCCGTGAGGTTGAGGGTCTTACATACGACGTTATCACTTGCGCTACACCCGCTATCATGGATAGGCTCGACCAGTGGAAGGAGTTTCTTATCGCCGAGGGCATCACGCGCTGGCGTATATTCTCTGTCTTTCCCGCGGGCCGTGCTAAGCGCGATGAGACGCTGCACCTAAACCCCGAGCAGTTCCGCACGCTTATGGAGTTTATCCGCAAGACGCGCAAGGAGGGACGCATAAACCTTAGTTATGCCTGTGAGGGCTTCCTCGGAGGCTACGAGACAGAGGTGCGCGACCACTTCTACATGTGTACTGCGGGCATCACCGTGGCCTCAATTCGCGTTAATGGCGACATCTCTGGTTGCACAAGCGTGCGTGGCAACTATGCGCAGGGCAACATCTACCGAGACAAGTTCTGGGACGTATGGCAGAATAGGTTTACCCCCTTCCGCGACCGCGAGTGGACGAAGCAGGATGAGTGCGCCGATTGTAAGGTGTGGGAGTTCTGTCGTGGCGGAGGCATGCATCTCCGTGATGATGAGGGCAAACTGATGTACTGCCATTATAACATGCTAAAATAATTTCTTGTGATAGCGGCGCATCTGCGGCGCTTCAATCAAAACCCCGAATGGGACGTACGCTTTAGTACTACCCATCCGGGGCTTTTTCATGTCAGTACCACATCTGCACCACTCTGACAAGAAATTAAGTACAACCTATCCGCATTTTTTTTGCCGAGCGTTGCATCTGACCCCTTCTGACAAGAAATTAAATGCAACCCATCCGCATTCGTCATCCTGAGCAACGCGAAGGATCCCCTCGAAGCCGACAAGAGCCTACGTTGATAGCATCCCGTCGCGTAGAAGATTCTTCGCTCCGCTCAGAATGATAGAGGGGTGTTTGTCCTATCTGAGTGTTACACAACGATTTACAAGCGGTGTGTCGGGTGTTGTGAAGGCCTGCTCTGTGTCGCCTACCCACTCTGTATTGATGCGCGTAGCATCTATGCCGTTGTCCACGAGGTAGGTCATGACACTCTCGGCACGCTCCTTCGAGAGCTGCATATTACGCTCGGCGCTACCCGTCTCCTTGTCGGCATAACCCGTAACCATAATCGGTGTGTTGCAGTTAGCCATTGCTGCGATGTAGTTGTCGAGTGTCGCATGGGCATACTCCGTGAGTGTAGCCTCGCCAATGGTGAAGAATACAACGCTCTCACCCATGCTTGGGCATGTGGCGGTGGCTTGCTGCTTTGCGCTCTTGGCGGCGGCGAGCTCGTTGCGTAGGCGGCTGTTGTCACTCTCGAGGGCCTTAGCATCCTCTGCGAGGTTTATAAGAGCGGCATCCGTCGCCAAAATCTCCTCCTCGAGGCCTATGATAGCGGCGATGTAGCCATCGACATCTGCCTGGGAGTATGCTGGGGTCCATACACGCTGGTTGAAGCGATAGGCGACGCCAACAGATGCCGAGAGACCTACGGCAACACGTCCGCAACTATTAATCTCGGCGGGGAGTGAGCCCTCGCGGAAGAACCATGAGCGTAGGTCGAGCTCTATATCCCATTGTGGCGTGATGTGAAACTTGTTCAAGAGACCCGTGGTGAAGGCAAACTCGCTATTGGTTGAGCCTGCGGACTTATCTGTCCACGACATCAGGTTATATCCGAAGCCCATATATGACACTGCGCTATATATGCGGTCGGGGCGGTAGCCGCCAATCCAGTTCGACATGTTCACCAGGATATCGCCGTGCACATATAGGTAGGGTGTCTTGAAGATGCCCTCGCCATACTTGGGTTGGTTGAAGGAGTAGTTCTGGAACTCGCCGCCATCGACCTGCAGACGCATACCCACGACGGGCACTATCCACTTCACGGCCGAGATATTGGCATTCCAACCCACGCGGTTGAAGAACTTGCCAGGGTCGTCCCCGATGTTTCTTCCCACCTGCAGCATCGAGGCACCACCACCCGCGGCAATCTCCCAGTTATCCCAGAAGCGATTTGTCTCATATCCGCGCCAAGCACGTGGGCGCTCCCACTCTTGTGCCGAGACTATCGGTGTCACAAGCGCGACCACCAATAATAGAAGTAAAACTTTTTTCATAGACATAAGCATTTTTCAGTTGTTCTACGCTTTTTGCGCGCAATGCTCCTTTATTCATATTCCGTGCCACACGCGATACGCAAAAAAAAGAGAGCCTCGACCATCGTCGAGACTCTCCTTTAATATTTAGACTTTTCTATAAGTTGTATAATAAGAACTGATTTTAGGCTTGCGTAGACTGAAAAACCGGAGTTTACTGAGATGTAAATGAGGATTTTTCAGACAAGCGTAACGACAAAGCAGTCTTATTAGGCAACTTATATTAGTTACACTTTGAGTAGCCGCACGCCATACATGTCAAGCAACCGTTCTGGTATGCCATGTTCTCCTGACCGCACTGAGGACAGCGACCCTTACCGCGGGTACCATCCTTGATGTACTGCTTCAACGCACGCTCAACGCCATTCTTCCATGTGTTGATGGTCTCGGAGTCGAGGTGTAGGCCGTCAACGAGCTGAACGACCTTGTCGATAGGCATGCCGTAGCGCAATACGCCCGAGATAAGCTTCGCATAGTTCCAGAACTCCTCGTCGAAGAGGCGCGAGATACCACCGATGGTGTTGATGTAGCCGTAGCGGTCCTGATACTGGAAGTCGTAGCGCTTAGTGCCATCAGCCTCGGTAACCTTGAGGATGTTACCGTGAGTGATAGTCTTGGGGATGTACATAGCATCCTCCTCAATCTTACCGGTGAAGATCTCGTAGGGGCGGTCATCCTGCTTACCCACGAAGGCAATCCAATCCTCCTTGCCGTTCTTGAAACGTACGATGTCGGCAGGAATAGACTCGGGACGACGCAAGCTGTTAGTATTCGAGCAGTTCTTCTTCTTGTCCTTAGAGTTCACGTCGAGCAATACGCCATCGCGGCAGCCGTCACGATATACGGTGATACCCTTACAGCCGCACTCCCATGCTGTGCGATAAACGTCTGCTACGAGCTCCTCGGTAACCTCATTTGGGAGGTTTACGGTAACAGAGATAGAGTGGTCTACCCACTTCTGGATAGCGCCCTGCATCTTCACCTTAGCAACCCAGTCGATGTCGTTTGCTGTAGCCTTGTAGTAGGGTGACGCCTTGAGCCACTCGTTGAGCTCCTCCTCCTTGATTGTCTGGAGCTTGGTTGTGTCGTAGCCGTTAATCTCGAGCCACTTAACAAACTGGTGGTGGAACACGAAGTACTCTACGAACTTCTCGCCTGTCTCATCTACGAACGATGCCACCTGGTCCTTATCCGAGGGGTTAATCTTACGACGACGCTTGTATACGGGGCGGAATACGGGCTCGATACCAGATGTTGTCTGCGACATGAGCGATGTAGTACCTGTAGGCGCGATAGTGAGCATCGCGATGTTACGACGGCCATACTGCTTCATCAACTCACGCAACTCGGGTGCTGCCTCGCAGATGCGCTCAACCATGGGGTTGCCCTGCTCCTTCTCGAAGTTGTAGACACCAAATGCGCCACGATCTTTCGCCATCATTGTAGAGGCGCGGTATGCCTCCACTGCGAGGGTCTTGTGTACGTTTACAGTGAAGTCGATAGCCTCATCTGAGCCATAGCGGAGGCCGAGTGCTGCCAACATATCGCCCTCAGCGGTGATGCCAAGACCTGTACGGCGACCCTTGAGCGCCATATCCTTAATCTTCTTCCATAGCTCGAGCTCTACGCGACGTACATCCTCATCCTCGGGGTCTGAAGCAATCTTGTTGATGATGAGCTCCACCTTCTCGAGCTCGAGGTCGATGATGTCATCCATGAGGTGCATAGCCATTGCTACGTGCTCCTTGAATTTCTCGAAGTTAAACTTTGCCTCCTTAGTAAATGGAGCGTCAACATAGCTCAAGAGGTTAAGCGCCAAGAGACGGCAGCTGTCGTAGGGGCACAATGGAATCTCGCCACATGGGTTTGTAGATACTGTGCGGAAGCCCTCGTCAGCGTAGCAGTCGGGTACGCTCTCGCGGATGATAGTATCCCAGAAGAGCACACCGGGCTCTGCCGACTTCCAAGCGTTGTGGATAATCTTTGCCCATAGCTTCTTAGCGTCGATGTCCTGAGTGTAGATGGGCTTGTCGCTGTTGATGGGGAACTGCTGACGGTATGACTCACCCGCCAATGCAGCACGCATAAAACCGTCATCTACCTTTATAGATACGTTAGCACCAGTCACCTTGCCAGTGTCGACCTTTGCGTCGATGAAGCGCTCAGCATCGGGGTGCTTGATAAGCAACGAGAGCATCAATGCGCCACGACGACCATCCTGTGCTACCTCGCGTGTAGAGTTAGAGTAGCGCTCCATGAAGGGCACGATACCTGTTGAGGTGAGTGCAGAGTTGAGCACGGGGCTACCTGTAGGGCGGATGTGCGAGAGGTCGTGACCTACGCCACCACGGCGCTTCATGAGCTGTACCTGCTCCTCGTCCATGCGGAAGATACCACCGTAAGAGTCTGCGGGGTTCTTGTGACCGATAACGAAGCAGTTAGAGAGAGATGCCACCTGGAGGTTGTTGCCAATACCAGTCATAGGGCCACCCTGAGGGATGACATAGCGGAAGTGGTCGAGAAGCTCGAATATCTGCTCCTTAGACAATGGGTTGGGGTAGTTGTTCTCGATGCGTGCGAGCTCGCCAGCGATACGGTTGTGCATATCGCGGGGCGTAGTCTCGTAGATGTTGCCGAACGAGTCCTTCAAAGCGTACTTGCTCACCCACACCTGTGCGGCGAGTTCGTCACCTGCGAAATACTCCTTCGAAGCCGCTACTGCGTCCTCGTACTTCACAGTGTTAAGCTGTTCATTGTTAGGTTTTTGAGTCATAATTGTATGTCGTTTTTATTATCTATTTCTGCTTTGTGCTTAGCAACTCTCGGCTACAAGTGCGCACTTCGAGTGTACAAAATTCGGCATTTTTTATGGTATTACCCAATTTTTTCGCAACTATTTTTTCGACACTTTATTCACAAAAAATAAAAAGATGCGCCACAGCTATCTGTAACGCATTTTTACTAATTAGCTTTGCGCGAGATAAGCCTCAGTCCGTATTTGAAAAGCAGTATGCCGATGATGGCTGCCACGATGCCTACGACAGCACCAAGGAGTATATCCTGGGGGAAGTGGCAGGCTAGATATATGCGTGAGTAGCAGATGAGCGTAGCCACCGATGCCATTACTATCGTAAACCAGCGCTTCTCCACAGCCATAGCCGAGAGTATGGCGATGGCGGTGATGGTTGATGTATGTCCCGATACTGTGCCGTAGATATATCCGGTGTTGTAGCC
>JAEZPN010000088.1 GCA_023413645.1 Bacteroidota bacterium | reverse complement strand
AGTCGATCTCGCACCAGATAGGACGAATCTCGTCAGTGCGACGACCATCGAGACGCTTACCCTCGTCGAGGATCATGTTACGCATAGCCTTCTTCTGAACATCGTCGTGGAAGTACTTGTGGATAAGTGGAGCCTTCTCCTCGAGCTCCTCTTCAGTATAGCGAGCAGCGAACTCAGCCTCCAAAGCGTCGAAGGCCTCAGCACGCTCATGCTTCATAGTACCGCTTGTAGCGATAGCGTATGCCTTGTCGTAGAGCTCAGTGATGATAGTCTGGCGGAGCTCCTCGTCGTTAGTCTCGTGGCAGTACTCGCGCTTTACATCCTTGCCAAGCTCCTTCATAAGCTCGATCTGAACAGCACAGTGCTTCTTGATCTCCTCGTGTGCGAACATGATAGCACCGAGCATAACCTCCTCAGACACCTCGTTCATCTCACCCTCAACCATGAGGATATTGTCGATAGTACCACCTACCATGATGTCGAGGTCTGCGTTCTTCATAGCCTCGAAACCAGGGTTGATAACGTACTCACCATTGATGCGAGCTACGCGAACCTCAGAGATAGGACCACCGAAGGGGATGTCTGAAACAGCCAATGCAGCCGAAGCAGCAAGACCTGCCAAGGCGTCGGGCTGAATATCTTTCTCTGCCGAGATAAGGTTAACAGTAACGAAAACCTCGGCATGGTAATCTGCAGGGAACAGAGGGCGCAATGCACGGTCGATGAGACGTGCCACCAAAATCTCCGAGTCACCAGCCTTACCCTCGCGCTTCATAAAGCCACCGGGGAAACGACCGCATGACGCGTACTTCTCCTTATACTCAACCTGCAAGGGCATGAAATCTGTGCCCTCCTTTGCGTCCTTAGCGGCAACAACAGTACCCAAGAGCATTGTGTCACCCATGCGAACAACCACTGAACCATCGGCCTGCTTAGCGAGCTTACCGGTCTCAATCATAATCTCGCGACCATCGGCAAGAGTGATTGTCTTCTGTACAGCATTGTACAACTTGTTAGCTTCCATAAAAATTAAAAAAACCTCTTAAAAATTGTCGTCAATATATGTCGTAACATACTAAATTTCGGTGTAAATGAAGGCAATGCCGAAGCACCGCCTTCATTTGCTGCACAACCGTACTACTTACGGAGGTTAAGAGTCTTAAGGATCGCGCGGTAACGCTCGATATCAACCTCCTTCAAGTACATAAGCAACTTACGACGCTTACCTACGAGACGCAACAAAGAACGCTGTGTGCCGTAGTCGTGGCGGTTGCTCTTCATGTGCTCGGTAAGGTGGTTGATACGATAAGTGAATAACGCGATCTGGCTCTCGGGTGAACCGGTGTCGGTTGTAGACTTGCCGTACTGGCCAAACAACTCCTGCTTCTTCTCAGGTGTCAAATACATAGTTTTAAAAGTTTTTGTGGTGCGCATCCTTCTTATTTCCCGAGGATTACGCCCCTGGTTCCACTCTACGACAGATCATCCTTACCTTAGATTCTGCCAGAGCGTGCGGCAAAGATACGCTAATTTTTACGAACTACAAAACCTTTTTCAAAGAAAAAGATAAAATCTATCCATTTACTCCACAAAGTAGCACTTTAGACCCACAAATATTCCACCCCACAATCGACCATATTTCTCAACCACACACTACGAAATATATACAAAACAGCCTTATTATATTATTTATATATTCTTTTTGAAAACGATTTTACATATTTATTTGGCGATTTTTATTGTAACCAAAATTCCCACAATTTTTCCATTTTTCACTATACTCCTATTTTTTAATAGTGAAAGTGGTAGAAATTTGGATTTTTTGACTATCTTTGCCAGTCGTATATACACATAATGGAATGACTTTTTCGAAACTACATAGACTACTAACCGCCGCAATCCTTATTGCTGCACTCACCATCGTGGGATGCTCTTCACCAAAGAGTGAGTACCTCACGGTTGAGGGTGTAACACTCGGTACGTTTGTCATGGTTAAGTGCAACACGTCGCACACAGAGGCCGAAATCGAGTCTCACATCATGGCCATCGACAGCGAGATGAAGGCGTCGATGTCTATCTTCGACGAAACGTCACTCCTCTCGCGCATCAACCGCAACGAGTGCAACACTCTCGACAACCACCTCATCTACAACATCGAGCTTGCCGAGCGTTTCTACACAATCAGCGATGGTACATACGACATCACCGTTAAACCTCTCACCGATGTTTGGGGTTTCGGTCGTGAGGAGTCTTTAGAGATGCCCAACATAGACTCTATTTTGCAGTTTGTGGGCTACGACCGCATCGCTATCGAGGGCAACCGCCTCATAAAGCAGGATAGCCGCACACAGATAGACCTCAACTCCATTGCTAAGGGCTACACCGTAGACGTTGTGAGCCAGGAGCTCGAGGCTATGGGCATTGTCGACTACATCGTAAACATCGGCGGCGAGATACGTTGTCGTGGTCGCAACGCCGAGGGTAAGCTCTGGTCAGTAGGCATCGAGACGCCCTACGATGGCAATATGGCAATGGACTCTATTGAGAAGATTATCTCTATCGAGAATGGTGCATTGGCGACATCGGGCAACTACCGTCGCTTCTACACTAACGAGAATGGCGAAAAGATCACACACACCATAGATCCCCGAACTGGCTATAGCGTATCGAGCACACTTCTCTCGGCAACTGTCGTGGCACCCACTTGTGCCGAGGCAGATGCTGCAGCGACGATGTTCATGGCGTTAGGTTCGGAGGGTGGCGCGGTAGAGTTAGCCAAGGAGTGCGAGCGCCTATACGGCTGGAAGTACTACTTCATCTTTGCCGATGGTGAGGACTACAAAATAGAGTGCTCTAAGGAGTACAGATAGAGGGAGGCAAAGTATGAGAGCTCTGCTTATATACAACCCGAAGGCGGGAAGAGGCACCTCTATAAAGTTTGCCAAGCGTGCTATCGAGATGTTTGCCCAAAGAGGCATATCGCTCGAAACTCGCCACCTCATCTTGGGCGTCAACCCCTTTGATGGGGCATTAGATACAGACCTTGCTATTGTGTGTGGTGGTGATGGCAGCATCAACTATGTTGTCAACTGCATGCGCCAGGCGGGCATCAACCCCGCACTCGGCATAGTGCCCATGGGTACGGCTAACGACTTTGCCAATGCGCTAAAGTTGCCACGCACACCCATTGCGGCATTAAAGAGGATACTCGACGGCACGACACACAACGTCGACTGCGGCAAGGTTAACGACAGTTACTTTGTGAATATCCTTAGTTTTGGACTATTCACCACAGCATCGCAGCGCACAGCACGTGATGCTAAGAAGCAGTTTGGCAAGTTGGCATACTTGAAGCCGGGTCTCGATGACCTCAAAACAATGCAGTCGCTCAGGGTGCATATCAAGACCGACCGCGAGACGTACGACGGAGATATCTTCGTGCTCTTGGCCTTCAATGGTGTTACGGCGGGACGTTTTCCCCTCACGCGAGACTCTCGCATCGACGACGGCATATTGGATGTCGTGGTTTTGGAGAGCCGCAACAACAAGATTTTATCTTATGGCGATATGATACGCTACTTGCTCGGAGGCAACCCAGAGGCAGTGCGCCACTTTCGTTGTTCGAAGCTTAGCATAACATCGTCTGAAAGACCCATAACCGATGTGGATGGAGAACGAGGTCCCGACCTCCCCCACCACGTAATTTGTGAGCCTGGTGCGCTCAAGATAGTGATGTAAGATAAAGC
>JAEZPN010000115.1 GCA_023413645.1 Bacteroidota bacterium | reverse complement strand
AATCTGCATCGGTCACAAGGGTGAGGATGTATATACCGGCGCTAACGACGCTGAGTGCATCTCACGTGGTGTCTATGAGACATACAAGGAGCGCAACCTCCGCTACTCACAGGTTGTCCCCTTCACTATGACCGAGGAGAAGAACTCTGGCTCTAACCTCCCCGCACAGATCGACATCTACGCTGGTCACCCCGGCATGGAGTACGAGTTCTTGTTCATCACTAAGGGTGGTGGCTCGGCAAATAAGACATTCCTCTACCAGCAGACTAAGGCATTGCTTAACGAGGAGTCGTTGACAGCATTTATTAAGAAGCATATCCTCGACCTCGGTACATCGGCATGTCCTCCCTATCACCTCGCATTGTGTATTGGTGGTACATCTGCAGAGATGTGTCTCTCAACAGTTAAGAAGGCATCTGCAGGCTACCTCGACGAGCTCCCAACATCGGGTAACGAGGGTGGCCGTTGCTTCCGCGACCTCGAGTGGGAGGCTAAGGTGGAGAAGATCTGCCAGGAGATTGGCCTCGGCGCACAGTTCGGTGGTAAGTACTACGTACACGATGTTCGCGTTATCCGCGCACCTCGCCACGCTGCATCATGCCCCGTTGCTATCGGCGTAAGCTGCTCTGCAGACCGTAACATCAAGGCTAAGATCACTCCCGAGGGTATCTTCCTCGAGCAGCTTGAGAAGAACCCCGCACGCTTCCTCCCCGCACAGGCTCCTGCAATGTCTCCCGCAGTAGACATCGACCTCGACGAGGGTATGGACAAGGTACGCGAGATTCTCTCTAAGTACCCCATCAAGACACGTCTCAACCTTAAGGGTACACTTGTTGTGGCTCGCGACATCGCTCACGCACGCATCAAGCAGATGCTCGACGAGGGTAAGCCTATGCCCGAGTACTTCAAGAAGCACCCCGTATACTACGCAGGTCCCGCTAAGACTCCCGCAGGCATGGCATCAGGTTCATTCGGTCCTACAACAGCAGGCCGTATGGACTCATACGTAGACCTCTTCCAGAAGGCTGGTGGTTCTATGGTCATGGTAGCTAAGGGCAACCGCTCACAGCAGGTTACCGACGCATGTAAGGCTAACGGTGGCTTCTACCTCGGCTCTATCGGTGGTCCTGCAGCTATCCTTGCTAAGAACTCTATCAAGAGCGTTGAGGTCGTAGACTTCGAGGAGCTCGGCATGGAGGCTGTACGTAAGATCTATGTTGAGAACTTCCCTGCCTTCATCATCGTTGACGATAAGGGTAATGATTTCTTTGCCGACTACGCACATTAAAATCGTATAGCAGGGTTATTTCGGTGTCTGGCTCGTTGGTGAAATCCTCACATACTTCTTGTATGCTGCGGTTTCACCAACTTCGACCAGCCCCCAAACTAACCCTACTCTCCAATTTTAATTGGGGGTTTAAATAGGCAAAGGGAGATTAAGGAGTTTAGGGAATTTAGGGAGAGGGTGTGGTATACTCCTCCCTAAACTCCCTAAGTTCCCTAAATTCTCTTGTATAGCTTTCCTCGCTTTACGCAATAAAACGCTCTCCGAGGCGTTAGAGAAGTATCGGAGAAAAAGTAAATTTTATATGATGAGATTACGTCATTTCCTACTTGTGTTCACTCTGCTCATGACATCGTGGGCCGCTTCGGCACAGGTATCTTTTACGGTGGATGCCCCAGCGCTTACGGCTCACGGGCAGCCCTTTCGTGTAGCATTTACGGTAGACGCCGAGCCCGAGGATGGTAGCTTCAAGGCACCCTCGTTCGAGGATTTCGATCTCTTGGCTGGCCCCTCAGTCTCTACGGGACACTCCGTGCAGTTCATAAACGGCAAGCAGTCATCGAGCTACAACTGCACCTATACCTACGTGCTTATGCCACGCGAGAATGGCACATTCACCATAGGCTCGGCATCGGTACGTGTAAACGGCAAGACATACACAACAAGGTCGATGCCCATAGAGGTAATAACCGAGAAGCAGAATTCGGGCGGTGGCAACAACACCAGCACCTCACCCGAGAGCAGCATAGGCAAGGATGACATCATCCTACGCCTTAAGGTGTCGTCAACGGAGCTATACAAGGGCGAGTCGTTGCGTGCCTCGTTGGTGCTCTACACGCGCGTTACGGTAGAAAATGTCGAGAGTCTCACCATGCCCCCATTCGATGGTTTCTGGTCGCAGGAACTCTCCTTCGACAATGCACCCTCGCGTGAGGAGTATAATGGTCGCGTATACGAGACCTATAAAATTACGGAACTGCTACTCTCACCCCAGGAGAGTGGTCAGATTGTAATCCCTGAGGCCGTTATGGATGTCGTAGCACAGGTTGTTGTGCAGGATAGGCGCAACTACGACCCCATCTTCGGTGGCCGTCAGGTATATCGTGTGTCGCGCGAGCTGAAGAGTGCTCCCGTCACCATAAACGTTAAGGAGTTTCCCGCAGGTGCTCCGCAGTCGTTCAACGGCGCGGTGGGTAGCTTCTCATTACGCAGCACCATGCCCGAAGCAGAGATCGATGCCAACAGCGCAGACCAAATAGAACTTACCATATCTGGTACGGGCAACCTCAAATTCATTACCGCCCCCCGCATAACCCTCCCCGAGTCATTCGAGGTCTACGACACCAAAGTTGTGGACAACTGTAAAATCACAGCTACGGGAACGACGGGAAGTCTTACATACACATACCCCTTTGTGGCACGCTCAGCAGGTACATTCACAATACCTCGCATCGAGTTCTCGTTCTTCAACCCCGAGACGCAGGCCTACGAGATTCTCGCCACAGAGCCCTTTACGCTTGTAGTTAAGGATGACGGTAGTGGCACAGCCTCGTTACCCATCTCTTCGAACTACAACTATGGCGGTCCTATGCGTCAGCTCGACCGCGATATACGTTTCATTCACACGGGCAAGCTCCCCTCAAAGGCGGCTGCGGCATTCCTATTTACTCCACTATACTGGCTCGTTCTCGTTGCCATGGTAGCGGTGTTCATCGTTGTATATGTCGTGTTGCGTAAGCGCATTCGCGAGCGCAACAACACCGTAGCACGCCGCATGCGCCATGCCGATAAGATTGCCGTGCAGCGCCTACGCATGGCAGAGCGATATATGCGCGAGCAGAATCGCCACGCCTTCTACGAGGAGATGCTACGTGCTATGTGGGGATATATCGGCGACAAGTTCAACATCCCCGTTGCCAGCCTCACGAAGGAGAAGATACGCGAGGAGCTATATCGTCGCAATGTCGTGGAGGCCACAGCAGAGCAGTTCTGTGAGGTTATATCACGCGCGGAGGAGGCGCAGTATGCACCCTCGGCGACAGGCGAGATGGATGAGATATATGCAGATGCCGTAGAGGTGATTTCTAAGATTGAATCGGCAGTAAAACGTTAGAGCAATGACAAGACGACTATATAATATACTATGTGCAGCCCTTATGGCGGTAGCTGTTGTGGCATCGCCAATGGTTTGCTTTGCTGCGGATAGCAAGACTACGGCACGTGCAAACTGGGATGCTGGCATCGAGGCCTACAATGTCAAGGATTATGCTGCGGCAGTTGAGGCCTTCGAGACTGTTATAGCCAACGACTACGACTCGGCAGAGGTATACTACAACCTTGCTAATGCCTACTTCAAGTTGGGCCAGCAGAGCGCCTCATCACGCCCCTTTGCGGGTGGTGAGTTGGGTCAGGCGGTGCTCAACTACGAGCGCGCCTTGAAGCTCGACCCCACGTTGGATGATGCTCGCTACAACCTCGACATCGCCAAGGACTACACCAACGACACCGAGGCTGTCCCTGATAGCTTCATAAAGCGCATGTGGCACTCTATGGCGGGTGCTATGACCACAAATGGTTGGGTTACGCTCTCAATAGTGATGTTTGGCGTAGCGCTTATCTCGTTTGCCATCTACCTACTTAACGGTAACGTTGTGGTGCGTAAGGTTGCATTCTCCCTCTGGCTTATCGTAGCCATTCTCTTTGTGTTTAGCACGGCACTATCGCTCACCCAGCTTAGGGCTGCGGAGGTGGATAACCGCGCTGTGATACTCGCATTGGACACTACACCCGTACACGCCTCTCCCGATAGTGCTTCGAAGGTCATTCGTGAGCCCTCGCAGGGTGTGACCGTAGAGGTAGAGCGCGAGCAGGGCGACTGGTGTGAAGTGCGCTTTGCCGATGGCGAGAAGGGCTGGGTGCGCAGTGCAAACATTGAAATAATATAGTTTGAGCCATGTCAAAGCTACTCGATGATGTATGCTCGGAGCTTCAGCGTTTGCCTGGCATAGGTCGCCGCACGGCGCTGCGCCTGGCTATGCACATGCTAAAGATGGAGCCCGAGATTGTGGACTCACTATCCAATAGCATTGCACGCTTCCGCCACGATATACGCTACTGCAAGGGGTGTAACAATCTCTCCGATGCCGAGCTCTGCCCTATATGTATGGATGCTAACCGTGACCACTCTACGATATGCGTTGTGGAGCAGGTGGCAGACCTTATGTCCATCGAGAATACGGGTCAGTATCGAGGCATCTACCACGTATTAGGTGGCGTTATCTCGCCCATGCAGGGCGTAGGACCCTCAGACCTTAAGATTGACCTATTGTGTGATAAACTGCTCACAGGTGCGGTAAAAGAGGTCATTATAGCTATCTCCACATCAGTTGAGGGCGAGACGACACTATTCTACCTTATGAGCCGCCTAAAGGCCTTCCCCGATGTCAAGGTTACGACCATTGCACGTGGTATAGGCTTTGGTGATGAGTTGGAGTATGTCGATGAGTTGACCATAACCCACGCATTGCTAAACCGCCGCGAGATATAATTTATATACATAATAGATATAATAATAGCCACCTCCGAGGTGGCTATTGTTGTTTATCTGCGTAGGTCCATCGTTGTTGGAGCCTGGTAGATGCGAACATCGAACAAGGGCGCGAGGGCCAAGACATGCGACACTATCTCGGTCTGCAGGTGCTCGTGTGGAACCCACTTGACATCCTTCGTGAAGAAATACATCTCGATAGGCAAGCCCCACTCCGTAGGCTGCAACTGGCGCACCATAGCGAGCATATCGTGGTTGACGCGGGGGTGCTGGTCGATAAAGCGGTTCACGCATTTAATAAATAGGTCGACATTCGTGAAGCGCACACCCTCGATGCTCTCTGTTGCTACGCCCTCCATAAGGTCGCGTGTAGCGTCGTTAGTGCGCAGGCGTTCAATAAGTGCATCGTCGGCAAAGGCAAGAGAGGTGATGTCAATGTTGAGCGAGCGCTTTATGCGTCGGCCTCCCGACTCGAACATAGCCTGCCAGTTGTCGAAGGGCTCGCTGACGAGAAGGTAGGGAGGGATAGTTTGAAGCGTGTTGTTCCATGCGCGAATCTTGATTGTGGTGAGCGTAACCTCCTCAACAACACCGTCGATGCCACGCGAGGGCATCTCAATCCAGTCACCCACCTTAAGCATGTTGTTTAGCGAGAGCTGAACACCCGCAATAAGACCCATAAGACTATCCTTGAAGATGAACGATATCACCGCCGCTGAGGCACCAAGACCCGTGAGAAGCAGCATGGGTGACTTGTTGATAAGGATAGATATTATAAGTATAAGACCGATGATAAAGAGTATTACCTGGCAGGTCTGCAACAGTCCCTTTAAAGGCTTACCCTGCATGCCTGGGCGCTGCTCCATAAGCTCGTACAGAGCCTTGAGTAACGAATATACGAATAGTAGTCCCGCAATCACGGTCCATATATCCACAACGCTATATAGCGCACCCTGCAGCCAGCGGCCTGTGATGTTCAGAGCATGGATGATAGAGGGTAGGGCAATCTTGAAGATGATGGGCATAAGGATATTACCAAAGCGGCTCATTACCTTGTCGTCGAAGATGATTTCATCCCATGTGAACTTGGTGTGATGCACAAACCAATGCACAAGGCGTATTACGCCACGGCGCATTACAGCGTGGATGAGAAGCACACATATTATGATGCCAATGAGCATAATCCAGCCGTCGAAAGTGTCGGCAGTCTCCTGTGAGAACCCTATCTTCAGCATCACGTTGTGGAGTCGCTGCAAGATATCTGGAGTTGTAATATCCATAGTGTAGTAGTTTGGGTTACGACAATTAGAATGTCACGCCAAGACCGATGAATACGCTCTGGTCGAGGCGCTTGCGGTTAACATCCTTAGGGCTGTAGCCATAGGGCTCCTTAATCACGGGGCGGGGATTCATCATCAACGCCTGGTAACCCAAGGTGATATCCACTTTGTAGTCCTTATCGGGAGCCTGAATACGCACTCCGACACCACCGGCACCTGTAGCACCAAAGCGTACGCCCTTAGTAAACACGGCGTTAGTACCGAGGTTCACGAAGTTGAAGAGGCAGGTCTTACGTGTGCCATAGAAGTAGTTGACCGTAGCATAGATAGGTACAGAGGTGTAGTCGTACTGTATCTGTGCACCGAGCTCCATGCCCACCTTCCAGTGGTTGTTGATGAAGTAACCACCATTGAGCAAGACGCTACCGCCACACTTTGCGTGCGACTTGTATGCGCTCACGGGAGCCTCGTTGGCTACGCGCATGTAGTCCAACTCGTAGAACAAGAGGTTGAAGCGACCCGCAGCACCCCACTCCCAACCAGAGTAGTGGCGGGTTTTCATCTCGATCTCCTCGGGTGTCTCGCGGCGCTTAGCCTCGGCAGATGTTATTGCAAGAAGTGCAAAAAGCACAACAAATAATATCTTCTTCATATTTGGTCGGTTCTATTGTCTTAAGTATAACGCTATGTATGGTCTAATATTGTTAGATGTTTCGCACGTGGCGCTCCCAGGCCCATGCGGCACGCAATGTGTCGTGTAGTTCACGCTCGGCATGCCAGCCGAGAACCTCGTTGGCGCGTGTCGTGTCGGCCCATACGGCAGTAACATCGCCAGCACGGCGGGGTGCTACTTTATAGTTGAGTTTCAGTGCGTTAGCCTCCTCGAAACCGCGCACAAGTTCAAAGACCGATACGGGCTTACCAGTGCCGATGTTGAAGACCTCGTAACGCTCGGTGTTACGCTCGGCGACCATGCGGTCGATGGCCACGACGTGTGCACGTGCGAGGTCAACGATGTCTATATAGTCGCGTAGGCACGAACCATCGGGGGTGGGGTAGTCGTCACCAAAGATGCTCAAGCACTCGCGTATGCCCGCTGCAGTCTGCGTGATGTAGGGCACGAGGTTGTTAGGCACACCGCGTGGTAGTTCGCCAATGAGCGCTGTGGGGTGCGCACCTATGGGGTTGAAGTAGCGTAGCGCGATACCCGAAAGACCCTCTGTGGCTGCAACCATGTCGCGAAGTATATCCTCGCTCATCTGTTTAGTGTTGCCATAGGGCGATGTTGCGGGCTTGCGTGGTGTAAGCTCCGTAACGGGCAATACATCTGCGTCGCCATAGACCGTAGCTGAAGATGAGAATACGATATTTTTGCGGCCATACTCCTTCATCAGCTCAAGGATGTTAACCAGCGAGATGAGATTATTGCGGTAGTATTTCATGGGCTCCGCCACCGACTCACCCACAGCCTTGAATGCGGCGAAGTGTATCGCAGAGTCGAAGTCGTAGGCCTCGAATATGCGGCGCATAGCCTCCTTGTCGCAGCAGTCTGCCTCGACAAAGGTGGGTGTCACGCCCGTAATCTTGCGGATGCCCTCGAGGGATGAGGCATCGCTATTTGAGAAGTTGTCGACAATGACAACCTCATATCCAGCATTGATAAGTTCAACGGCGGTGTGCGAACCGATGTATCCTGCGCCACCTGCAACGAGTACTCTTTTGTTCATAGCTACATATATTTCAACTTACAAAGATAAAAATTTTATTGCAAACAGAGGGTTCTTGGTTGGATATTTTTCCGTGGAACCCAAAAATCGTGCGCCGAAATATTAATTTATGAAATTAATTTAATAACTTTGTAGTTGTATTAGTGAATAAAAATCCAACAATTTTAAGATATGAAAGTATATAAATTTGGAGGTGCTTCGGTTAAGAATGCGGACGGTGTGCGCAACCTCCTCGACATAGTTACAGGTGAGAAGGAGTTATTTATCATCGTTTCAGCGATGGGCAAGACAACGAATGCCCTCGAGGGTGTCTTTGCCGCTATGCAGCAGGGCGACGAGGCCTTGGCAATTAGTCGCATCGACGAGAGCTACGCCTACCACCGCACAATCATCGACGACCTTATGGGCGCCGACATAACCATTGAGCAGGTAGACACGCTCTTTGAGCAGCTACGTAACATCGTGCGCAACACCATATACCGCGCCTCGGACGCCGAGTTGTGGTACGACACCATCGTTGCCTTTGGTGAGTTGGTATCTACAACCATCATCTCTAACTACCTCAATGGCCACGGCGTAGCGAACCGTTGGGTAGATATGCGTCGTGCCTTCCTCACCGAGCAGCGACATAAGGACGCTAACGTTAACCTCGAAGCTACGGCGGTGCGCCTAAAGCGTGAGATTAAGGATAGCCCGGTAAGTGTATTCGTGGGTCAGGGCTTCATCGGTGGTGCCCCCGATGGTACAACAACAACACTTGGACGTGAGGGCTCGGACTACTCTGCAGCCATCGTGGCAAATGTCCTCGATGCGGAGTCTATGAGCGTGTGGAAGGATGTGGATGGCATCCTCAATGCCGACCCCAAGAAGTTCCCCGATGCCAAGAAAATCGAGCGCCTTAACTACATGGATACCATAGAGATGGCATACAGCGGTGCGCAGATTATCCACCCCAAGACCATTAAGCCCTTGCAGCAGAAGAACATACCTCTCTACGTGCGCCCCTTTGGCAATAAGCACGCGCAGGGCTCGGTCATCACGGGCGATGTAGAGCGCGCTTATGAGCCTATCATGATTCACAAGGAGAATCAGGTGTTGTTGAAGCTCCACTCACGCGATTTGTCGTTCGTGCTCGAGGAGAAGTTCGCACGCCTCTTTACAACCTTCGATAGCCACCGCATACGCATCAACCTTGTGCACAACTCGGCTGTCAACCTCTACGTCGCTGTGGATGCCTCATGGCATATCGACGAGGCTATCTCGGAGCTTATAGCCGATGGCTTCGACGTGGAGAAGCAGGAGGATGTGGTGCTTGTGACCATTCGCTACTACAACGACGAGCTATATCGTCAGTATGCCTTCGATGAGCGCATCATCATCAAGCAGACGACGCCCCACTCACTGCGTTTCGTACGTGTAAAGTAAATACATAATTATATAAGTGTTATGAGAAAGTTTTTCGGTTCACTAATTATGGCGCTCGCCTTCTATGGCAGTGCCAATGCGCAGTTGCTCTACAAGATTTCGGGCAACGGCCTCAAGTCGCCCTCATATATCGTTGGTACTTACCACCTTGCCCCAGCATCGTTTGCCGATGAGATTGCGGGTATGAGCGATGCCTTTGCCGCTGTCGAGCAGGTCTATGGTGAGGTCGATATGCTTAGCGCGCAGTCGTCGCAGATGGCGATGGTGCAGGCTATGATGCTCCCCGAGGGTAAGTATGTGAGCGATATGTTTAGCGAGGAGGAGATGGAGCGCATCAACGCCTATGTGCGTGGCGCGATGGGTATGGACCTCAACCACCCCATGCTTCGAGACCAGCTCGGTCGTATGCGCCCTTCGGTGCTTGCTATGCAACTTGGACTCTTGGAGTTTATGAAGATTACGCCCAACTTTAATCCCAACGACCTCATTGACAACTACTTCCAGATGGAGGCGCGCAAAAGGGGATTGACCGTTGGAGGTTTCGAGAGTGTGGAGTTTCAAATGGAACTACTCTATGGCGATAGCACAGATGAGGAGGAGCGCGAGGCGTTGCTGAAGTTGGTGGATGACAAGGAGGCGTTGCTCGCGGAGATGCAGGCGATGACCGAGGCATACTTCTCGTTCGACATGAAGGGCATACACGCGCTCACAATCCGAAGCGTAGAGATTGGCGATATGAGCCCTGAGGAGTTCCGCGAGATGATCACCGACCGCAACCATAACTGGGTGGAGGTAATGCCCGAGATTATGGCGGCTAAGCCCACGTTGTTCGTTGTCGGTGCGGGTCACCTGCCTGGCGATGATGGAGTTCTTGAACTGCTTAAGGCTCAGGGATATAAGGTTAAGGCCGTGAAGTAGTCTGCCTGTAATTGCCCATAAATAAAATAGCCCCAAACGGGGCTATTTTTAGTTTTGTATCATTGTCATTCGCTCCCAAATGCAGCGGGGGATGCAGCGCCAGAAGCCAACTAATAACTTGTATCGCCAGTCGAAGATTGTGATGCGCTTATGGCGGCGGAGTGAGCGTGTGACGTACTTTGCGGCTTGCTCGGCAGTCATAATCATAGGGTAGCGCTTCTCGGGGTTGAGAATCTCGGTAGCCACGAAGCCGGGGCGTATGTCGCCCACGGTGAGGGGTATTCTCTGCATGCGTGCATGCTGCGCAAGGGCGACAAGATAGGCGCTCTGCATGCTCTTTGTTGCCGAGTAGGCGGGTGCGGGACCCATGCCCATAGTGCCAGCTACGGAGGTGATAACGGCGATGTGTGCCTTGTGCTTTTTGTTGTAGGTGGGCTCGCGCTTCACGTAGTTGATGAAGTGGTCAACGATGCGCACCATGCCTGCGCAGTTGGTCTCTACGGTGCGTAGTTCTATGGCCTCGTCGAGCGTGGGGTTCTGCTTGCCTATGCCCGAGGCGTAGAGTAGTGCGTCGGGTGCTCCAACTTCGGCGATAAGTTCGTCAAGTGCAGCGGTTGCCGAGGCCTCCGTAACATCCATAACGCGATAGCTAATAAGCTCTTTGCCAAAGCGTTGCTGAAGTTCTATGAGTCTCTCCTCGCGGCGGCCAGCGATACCCACGCGCACACCCTCATTTGCAAGTCTTTCGACCACAGCGCGACCAATACCCGATGTCGCACCGATGACTATAACACTGCGTAATGTCATTACTAATTACTCTCATTAAAAAAAATAGGGCTGCCAAATGACAGCCCTGTGTAATCACTTTTCGGTGACAGATTATGCCTCAGGAGCAATAGCCTCAGAGGGGCAAACGCCTGCGCAAGTACCGCAGTCGATGCACTTATCTGCGTCGATTACATAGATGTCACCTGCTGAAATTGCCTCAACGGGGCACTCGCCGATACATGTACCACATGCAACGCAAGAATCTGAAATTTTGTAAGCCATATTACTTAGTTTTTTAATGAGTGTTTCAATAATTGTGCACTATTCTCGGCAAAGATACAAATTATTTTATAAAATCAAAGCCTGTATAAGGAATTAATGCATCGGGGATGCGAATTCCCTCCTCTGTCTGGTTGTTCTCGAGCAATGCAGCAACGATACGTGGCAGTGCAAGAGATGAACCATTTAGCGTGTGGCAGAGCTGAGTTTTGCGGTTGTCGTCGCGGTAGCGGAGCTTCAAGCGGTTAGACTGGAACGACTCGAAGTTCGACACTGACGATACCTCCAACCAGCGCTGCTGTGCCTCAGAGTAGACCTCAAAGTCGTAGGTGAGTGCCGAGGTGAACGACATGTCGCCACCACAGAGGCGCAAGATGCGGTAGGGGAGACCGAGTGATGCTACGATAGACTCAACGTGCGCCACCATAGCGTCGAGAGCCTCGTATGACTTGTCGGGGTGTGCCACCTGCACGATCTCCACCTTGTCGAACTGATGAAGGCGGTTAAGGCCGCGCACATCCTTACCATATGAACCAGCCTCACGGCGGAAGCATGGTGTGTATGCTGTCATCTTTACGGGCAACTCGTTCTGCTCGAGGATAACATCGCGGAAGATGTTTGTTACGGGCACCTCGGCTGTGGGCACGAGATAGAAACCGTCAGCTGTAGCGTGGTACATCTGACCCTCCTTATCGGGGAGCTGGCCTGTACCGAAACCTGAAGCCTCGTTTACCATGATAGGGGGCTCAACCTCCTGATAACCAGCTGCTGTGTTGCAGTCGAGGAAGTAGTTGATGAGCGCGCGCTGGAGGCGTGCACCCTTACCCTTATATACGGGGAAGCCTGCGCCTGTGAGCTTCACACCGAGGTCGAAGTCGATGATGTCGTACTTCTTAGCGAGCTCCCAGTGGGGGAGTGCCTCGCCCGAGATTTTGCTCTCGCGCTCCACGAGTTTAACTACTACGTTGTCTTCAGCTGTGCGACCCTCGGGAACGATGTCAGAAGGCAAGTTGGGGAGCAATACGATCTCGTTTTGAAGTTCCTCAGCTGCGCGGTCAGACTCCTCTTTGAGCTGCTGTGAGCGTGCCTTGAGGCCTGCAACCTCAGCCTTCTTAGCCTCGGCAGCCTCCTTCTCGCCCTTACCCATGAGTGCGCCAATCTGCTTAGCAGCGGCATTCTGTGCAGCGAGGCAGTTGTCCAACTCCATCTGTAGCGACTTGCGCTTATCGTCGAGTTCCTCGATGCGTGCAATGATGGGTGCAGCATCTACGCCCTTCTTCTGTAGGCGGCGAATAGCCTCCTCTTTATTCTCTCTTAACTGCTTTAGTGTAAGCATATACTATGTTTTGATTTATTTTGTCTGGTATGCGTTGCTTTCAATCTGCAAAGTTAACACAAAGTTTATTACTTTGTACCGCGCAGAGCCAAAAAAAATAACACCCTCGCCAAAGTTTTGCTTATTACGAAAAAGTTTTATATATTTGTATCGGTGCTACGTAGCACACTCTATCCCCCTAAATATCTACACCACACGGCGCTTAACGAGGTCTTAGCGCCCGAGGGTGACATATTCACATTTGGACCTCATTGTGATTGTTATGAAGAGTCTTACACGAATTTTTGTTGTGGGCGTTGCTATGCTTGCCATGGCAATATTTGCGCCACAAAGGGCTGAGGCTCAGATTTTGAAGAAACTATCCCAGGGTCTCGAGAAGGTGAATAATACTCTCGAGAAGGTTAACGAGGGTGTTGACGATGTTATGAAGGGTGATTTCGACGGACTGTTCAAGTCTCGCAAGAATAAGCAGCAGCAGAACACGTCGAATAGTTCGGAGAGCAACGTCTCAAATAGTGAGTCAAACTCTTCGTATGAAGAGGCGCCAGAACCCGAGGAGCGCGCTCCAGTCTACGATGAGAGCGACATGGAGGAGGCCGAGAAAAGGTATCCCACGCCCTTTATAACAGATAGCACGAAGTTGTTGCTGCTACCATATATTAGTAGTTACACTGTTTCGAGTGTTCACGAGGGAGTCTTTGCTGTTGAGCGCAATGGTGCATTCTCTTTCTGGCGAATTACGGGCGAGAAGCTCTTCGACTTCGAGTGGGAGTATTGCAGCGAAATGCGCTCGTATGGTGAGAAGTTCCCCGAATTCCACAATGGCGTGGCCGTGGCGCGCAAGCATACGGGAACCTACACTCGTGGTACCATACATCTGCTCTATCTCGATGGTCGCAGCAAGGAGTTGGATCCCGATTGGACTCAGGTATCGCAATTCGAGGATGGCCTGGCAGTGGTAACCGATAAGAGCAACTATACAACTAACTACTTCTATATCAATGCAAGAGGTGAGAAGGTGTTCACTCACCTCAAAATAAATGGTGACGACAATTGGTCGATACGCCCTCTTCGCGATGGACTACGTGCCTATGCTACAGGACAATACTCTTGGGGATATATCGATGCCAATGGAAATGTCAAGTTGGAACCACAGTATGGTGGCGCTTCTGATTTTAGCGAGGGCTACGCATGGGTAAGTCTCAAGCCCGACCCAACCTCTATATTCTCAAATGGCGAGATAGTGCTTATCAACCGCAATGGTGAGGTAGTCTTCCGCTCAGGTATTAACTGGTCTGGCTCCGACTTCAAGAATCGCTACCAGAGCGTAGTGTCGGATGTTGTCGATGGCTGCTTCTATGTGCGCAAGGGTGACTACTACCACTACTATAATACTAACTTCGAGGAGATTGGCATGGCAGAGTACGGCACGCCATTCTATGATGGTTTGGCATATATCGAGCCTGTAGTAGATTTGGACTGCGATGTCTGCATCGTAAACACCGATTTTGAGTTGGTTAGAAAACTCGAAAGTCGCATGATGTTTGCCACAGACCTACGTTCGCAGCCACGCTTCACATCGCTTGGTGTGGCTACTATCAAGAATAAGTCTATCTCATCTTACGTAATAACCCCATCGGGTAACGTGTTGCTTGAGGCCTACGACAAGGATGGTGACTATATGGACAGCTTCTGGCAGTTTACCGAGTCGGGTAGGATGCGTGTTACGGACATCATGATTGACGGCCATAGGTATCAGGGTATCGTCAATACGACTGGCGAGATGGAGTGGCTTTTCGGTGAGCATCCTCTCCATGTGATAATAGTAGAAGATTACCCCATCCCAGATCCAGATCCAGAGACTATGGACTATAATGTCACAGTCACGTGTGAACCTGCCGAAGGTGGTAGCGCAAGCATATTGCCTAAGAGCAAGTTCAAGTATGCCGAGGCGGCTAGTCTCAGCGCTACGCCAAACGAGGATTGGGTAGTGTCGTATATCGAAGTTAGTGGAGGCTATTATAGCGATGGAATAGAGTTGGGTGAACCCTTCTATGTGACTGAGGACATGAATATTACGGTGCACTTCGCAGAGAAGGAGGAGGAGCTGGCGCCACCCGTTACCAACTGCTTCATAGGCACCAAGCCCACGGTTATTAGCGACGGTTACACCATCGACTTGCAGATATATGCCGAGCTTAGCGCTACGGGCGGCATCTCAACACCCTATGGCGACGACACCTATGGCTATATCGTTGCGATGTTCGACCCCACATATCGCTTCGTTACGCCCAACATTGCGACATATATCTTCGGCGCTCCACTTCGCGTACACTCATACCAGTACGATGAGGTGAACGACAAGCGTTGGCTCGTTGTCGATGGCGGTAGCTATACCTTTGGTAATCTGAAGCTTTCGCCTAACAATGACAATGGCTTTGGTGCCATGCTGCTCAGCATGATGCTCGCCTTCGACGGCTATAGCTCACCCACTATGACACCTCGCCACTACCGTATCGAGATGCTCGACTTCGACCCTGCGACTGGCGAGTTCACATGCGGTAAGTTGCAGACCTACTCAACCCAGTATGGTTGGTTGTGGGGTGGCGATGAGCGCCTCAAAATTAAGGGCGGCGGCATGTTCTTCAAGAGCTCAGATAGCGGTATTCCCGACGACCTCTTTGAGGGTACACGCATGAAGTGCACAAACAAGCGCAACGATGTGTGGTGGTATCCACCTTTGGAGTGGTACGATGGTAACCAATCGGCTCTCGACAGCGTTATCGAGCAGATGGGTCGTGCTTACCGCGAGTATAAGTCGGAGTACGACATACTCTTCAACGAGTAATTTCTTGTGAAAGGCCGCAATCTGCGGCACATCCCTAAAAGTAGACCTCCCAAGGATAGAACAGCCTTGGGAGGTCTCTTTTGTGATGCACCACATCTCAAGAAATTAGGGTACTCCCCGAGCTCGCTGCCACCTCCACTTCGCTACATGAATATTATTTTATAATATTGCTCCTATCATCCGCGAATTTTTTATATCTTTGTGCGATTATATACACTTATAGACAATGACTGCAAAAAAGAGATATATCGAGCTTCTTTCGCCCGCGCGCAACTACGAGGCTGCTATCGCTGCTATCGACTGTGGCGCCGACGCACTATACATCGGTGCCGAGAGTTTTGGCGCACGCCGTGGCGCTACGAACACCACCGACGACATCGCCCGCGTGGTGGACTATGCCCATCTCTTTGGCGTCAAGGTCTTTGTAACGCTCAACACCATCCTCTACGAGCGCGAACTCAAGGAGGCCGAGGCACTGGCACGCCGCCTTATTGAGGTGGGTGTCGATGCCCTCATCGTGCAGGACATGGCCTACCGCGAGATGAACCTCCCCGTGGAGTTACACGCCTCGACGCAGGTGTGCAACATGACCCCAGAGGGAGCGAAGTTTCTCGAGAATAGCGGTTTTTCGCGCGTCATATTGGAGCGTGCATTGTCGTTGGAGGAGATTAAGGCCATCCGTGCAGCTACGGAGGTGGACCTCGAGTGCTTCATCCATGGCGCTATATGCGTGGGTCATAGTGGCCGCTGCTATCTGTCGCGTTCGCAGTCAACGCGCTCGGGTAACCGTGGTGAGTGCTCACAGCCCTGTCGCCTAACGTACGACCTCGTTACGGAGCGTGGCGAGAAACTCATAAGTGGAAAGCACCTACTCTCGGTGAAGGATTTCGACCTCTCGGAGCGTATCGGTGACCTCATAGATGCGGGCGTTGTGTCGTTCAAGATTGAGGGCCGCCTCAAGGATGACAACTACATCAAAAACGTGGTAAGCTACTACCGCCGTAAGATAGATGAGGCATTGGCTTTGCACCCCGAGTGTGTGCGTGCCTCGGTGGGTCGCTCGGAGATAGAGTTCGAACCCGACCCCAAGAAGAGTTTTACGCGCGACGGTGGGGAGTATATGTTCGCGGGAAAGAGGGCGGGTGTCGCCTCGTTCCTCACGCCCAAGGCTGTGGGCGAGTATGTGGGCTGCGTAGCAACGACGTCGAAGCGCGACTTCAAGCTCGTTGGTAAGGTGGCTCTGGGTGCTGGCGACGGCATCTGTGTAATCACCCCCGAGGGCATCGTGGGCACGAATGTCAACCGCGCTGAGGGCAATATCATCGAACCCAACCGCATGGAGGGCATCAAGGCGGGCATGGAGGTATATCGCAACTACGACCACCGCTTCACCCAGGCTGTGGAGCGCAGCCGCACGCGCCGTGCTGTCGATGCTGAGTGTCGCCTTATACTCTCTGCTGAGGGCATAACCGCAACATATACCGATGAGGAGGACTTCAGTGTGAGCGTGGAGCGCAGCGTGGCTCTGGATAGCGCTAAGAGCGTGGATAAGATGCGCTCGGTAGCCGAGGAGCAGATGGCCAAGAGTGGCGACAGCATCTTCCGTGTTACACGCGTAGTGGTTGAGGGTGCCGAGTGGTTTGCTACGGCAAAGGTGCTGGCCGAGCTTAGGCGCGAGGCGTTGTCTATGTTGGCCGCAAAGCGCATGATGCGCACCATGGAGCACGACATACGCACCGATAGTGGCGAGGCTCGCTTCCCCGTGCAGCGCTTGGGTGCTGAATACAACGTCGTGAACTCCCTTTCGCGCCGCTTCTACACTAAGCATGGCGTGGAGCATATCGTCGATGGTCTCGACCTCTGGGCTACGACACTTGGCGAGCGCGTGATGGAGTCGAGCTACTGCATACGCCGCGAGATTGGCGAGTGTCTCAAAAAGGGCACGAAGCTTCGCGATAGACTCTACATCGAGCATGGTCGCCACCGCTATCGTCTCGACTTCGACTGTGCAAAGTGCCGCATGTCGCTCATTGATTGTACAAACACAGAAAACCGCAAATAAACTATGATTAAGCAGTTGACCCCCAATATTCCCGATTATGAGCTCCTCGACACTGGCGAGGGCGAGAAGTTGGAGCGTTTTGGTCGCTATGTAGTGCGTCGCCCCGAGCCTCAGGCTATATGGCGTAAGAGCCTTGACAACCGCGAGTGGTTGAAAGCCGATGCTTCGTTCCTCCGCGACTCTAAGAGTGAGGAGCGTGGTGAGTGGAAGTTAAAGCCTGAGATGCCCTCACGCTGGACCGTGGGCTTTAACTACAAGGATATGCATCTGCGTATGCGCTTGGCGTTGACCTCGTTCAAGCACGTCGGCATCTTCCCCGAGCAGGCGGCAAACTGGGAGTTTATCTACGATACAATCCACGACCTCCGTCAGGCAGGTATCGACCGCCCAAAAGTCTTAAACCTTTTTGCATATACGGGAGGAGCTACGCTTGCGGCACGCGCTGCGGGTGCAGATGTTACGCATGTCGACTCTGTTAAGCAGGTCGTGACATGGTCGCGCGAGAATATGGAGTCGTCGGGTTTGGATGGCGTGCGCTGGATTGTGGAGGACGCCACAAAATTTGTGGAGCGCGAGGTACGTCGTGGCAATAAGTACCACGGCATCATCCTCGACCCCCCAGCCTATGGTCGCGGCGCTAATGGCGAGAAGTGGGTATTGGAGAGCGACATCTGCCATATGTTGGAGTCGTGCGCACAGCTCTTGGAGGGAACAAATGCCTTCTTGGTGTTCAATTTGTACTCTATGGGCTTGTCGTCGATGTTGGCCCGCACAGCGGTGCACCAGGCCTTTGGTGCTCCTAAGCATGAGCAGATGGGCGAACTCTACTTCGAGGATGGTTCTGCTAAGCAGATACCTTTTGGCACATACTATCGCTTTAGAAGGTAGCACCCTATGCGCGAGTTGCTCGAAATATTGTGGTCGTTCCTGAAGATTGGAGCCTTCACCTTTGGTGGCGGCTACGCCATGATACCACTTATCCAGCACGAGGTTATCTCGAAGCGCAAGTGGCTCTCGGAGCAGGAGTTTTCCGATTTACTGACCCTCGCACAAGCCGCCCCAGGCCCCATATCGCTCAACACGGCGGTATTCGTGGGTTATAAGCAGCGCAAATACCTCGGCTCGTTGGCAGCAATCGCGGGTGTTGTGATACCCTCGTTTGTGATAATCCTGGTTGTGGCGATGTTCTTTGCCAATGTGCGCCATAACCACTGGGTCGATGCGGCATTTAAGGGTATGCGCCCTGCTGTTGTGGCACTCATCATCGCCCCAATCGTGGGTCTCACACGCGGCATGCGCTGGTGGATGATAGCTGTGGCGCTGGCTACGGCAGTTATAGTGTGGTACTTCGGTATCTCGCCAATATGGTTCTTAATAGGTGGTGGCATCGTAGGCTTGCTATGTGCCGCCCGCAGAGGAAAGGAGATTAATCTATGATGGTCGTGCTGCTAAGACTCTTTGTGAGTTACCTCAAGATTGGTTTCTTTGGCTTTGGTGGCGGCTATGCCATGCTCTCGCTTATCCACAGCGAGGTTGTCGAGCGCAACGGCTGGCTCACGAATGCCGAGTTCGCAGATATAGTCGCGGTGTCGCAGATGACACCCGGACCTATCGCCATCAACTCCGCAACGTACATAGGCTACGAGGTGGCGGGCGTGTGGGGTTCCATTGTTGCTACAGTGGCGGTGTGCCTCCCCGCGCTAACGATCATGATGCTGCTCACGCGCTTCTTCCTTAAGCTTCACGACAACCGCTATGTTCAGGGTGTTGTGGGTGGCATGAAGCCCGTTGTTGTGGGTATGATAATGTCGGCAGCATTGCTGCTTATCTTCCCTCACTCGGCCGACGGTCGCAGTTTTATTGACGGCTGGAGCTGGGTTATTTTCGCCATTGTGCTTGGTGCCTCGGCACGCAAGGTAAACCCCATACTGCTCATCGTGTTGTCGGGCGTTGCGGGTCTCCTAATTTATGGTTTATAACAATTTGAAAAATGAGTCAAGATAATATACTCGAGGGTTTGAGTGCTTCGCAGCGCGAAGCTGTTGTCAACTACGATGGTCCCACGCTTATCATTGCGGGTGCGGGCTCGGGTAAGACACGTGTGCTCACCACACGTATCGCCTACATGCTTGCGCAGGGCGTAGACCCCTCGTCAATCCTCGCATTGACGTTTACCAACAAGGCGGCACGCGAGATGCGTGAGCGTATCGAGAAGCTTGTTGGTCCCAAGGCGCGCTTTATCCGCATGGGTACGTTCCACTCGGTCTTTGCCCGCCTGTTGAGGGAGAATGCCGAGCGCATAGGCTACACGTCAAGCTATACCATCTACGAACCAAGCGACGTGAAGAACCTCATCAAGGCCATCATCAAGGATAAGAACCTCAATGAGGAGCGCTACAAACCCCAGAATGTTGCGGCGCGTATTTCGATGGCAAAGAACTGCCTTATAACCCCTGGCGCCTACATCGCTAATGCCACTATTGTGGGCGAGGACCGCGAGGCTAAGATGCCCGAGATCGGCGACATCTACAACGAGTACTGCATACGCTGCAAGCGCAATGGGGCTATGGACTTCGATGATCTGCTCTTGCAGACTAACATCCTCCTGCGTGATGCCCCCGATGTGCTGGAGCAGTACCAGGACAAGTTTAAGTATCTCTTGGTTGATGAGTATCAGGATACCAACATGGCGCAGTATATCATCGTGCGCCGCTTGGCGTTGAAGCACTCCAACGTCTGCGTTGTGGGTGATGATGCCCAGAGTATCTACGCCTTCCGAGGTGCTAAAATCGAAAATATCCTCTCGTTTCAGAGAGACTATCCCACGGCTAAGGTCTACAAACTAGAGCAGAACTACCGCTCTACGCAGACCATTGTCGAGGCTGCCAACTCACTCATCAAGAACAACTCGCGCCGCCTGGATAAAAAGTGCTTCTCGGCAGCAGCCTTGGGCGACAAGATCTCGCTCGTGCGCGTGTTGGAGGATAGCTACGAGCCCGTTGAGGTGGCTATGGACATCAAGAATAAGGCCCGCGAGGGTGCGCAGTGGAGCGACTTTGCAATCCTCTACCGCACCAACAAGCAGCACGGTCTCTTCGAGTCGGCACTTGCACGTAGGGGCATCCCCTATCGTGTCTACAAGGGCATGTCGCTCCTGGAGCATAAGGATGTGCGCAACCTCATCGCCTACTTCAGTGTCATCCTCAACCCCAACGATGACGAGTCGTTCAAGCGTATCGTTAACTACCCCGCGCGAGGTATTGGTGATACCACCATCGCCCGCATTGCGGAGATTGCAGCGCAGAAGGGTACATCTATGTGGAATGCCGTGCATGAACTTGTGTCGGCAACAGCCCCAATGGAGCAGGTAGAGAAGGTCGTTGTGCGTAAGGTTGGCGACTTTGTGCGCCTTATAAACGAGCTTGCGGCACTACGCACGGAGATGGGTGTATGTGACTTTGCGAAGGAGGTTATGACACGCTCAGGCATTCTGCACGCCCTCGAGGCGGAGAAGAAGCCCGAGAACGACACGGCAAAAGACTACCTCGACCAGTTGCTTGCGATGATGAGCTCGTATGAGGATGAGTGCAACCGCGAGATGGAGGATGGTCTCAGAGAGGTGGACTACACACCCTCGGTGGATGAGTGGATGCAGAATATGATGCTTCAGAACGACCAGGATACCGAGGATGATGGTAACAAGGTTACGCTTATGACCGTGCACTCGGCAAAGGGTTTGGAGTATGACTACGTATATATAGTAGGTATGGAGGAGGGCTTGTTCCCCTCGAGTCGCTCGGCGGAGTCGCTTGCCGACTTGGAGGAGGAGCGCCGCCTTATGTATGTGGCTATCACGCGTGCGAAGAAGGGCCTTATGCTCACCTTCTCGGAGATGCGACGTGTGTGGGGTAAGACAGAGAACACCTCGCCCAGCCGCTTCCTCAAGGAGATAGACCAGGAGTACCTCGACGCCAACTTCAACATCGAGGAGCTCTCGGGCCGCAACCGCTGGGAACGAGCATTGGGTGATAGCGAGGGTGCACGACCAAAGTTTGAGTCGCTAAAGAGCCGCTATGGTGGTGGCAACGCCCGCCCAGGTGGTGGCGCTGGAGGCAATGCTCGTCCACGCCCCGAGGTTATCAATACACCCCCACCCATCGACCCTGCACGTGCCGGTATGCGCTCTGTGGGAGTACATCGTGATGGCGGTGCTACACCATTGGGAGACTGCGCCTATAAGATTGGCGACCGCGTGTCGCACCCAAAGTTTGGTGCTGGTAGAGTGGAGCGTATCGATGCCCTCACCACCGACCACAAGGTGACTATCGTATTCGATACATACGGCACTAAGACGCTGCTTGCGAACTTTGCGAAACTAACTAAATTATAGTGCCTTATGCGCGAGGTGATGCTCTCGGTCGTAATGACCACTTTTAACCACGAACGCTACATCGCCACGGCGATAGAGAGCGTGTTGCGCCAGCAGACCGACTTCCCGATAGAGATTATCATCGGCGAGGACTGCAGCACAGACCGCACGCTAAATATCGCCATGGACTACCAGAGTCAGTACCCCGAGGCGATACATATTGTGCGCTCGGAGCATAACGTGGGCTGGAGGGCAAACTATCGTCGCACAATAGCTGCGGCGCATGGCCGTTACATAGCGTTGCTGGATGGCGACGACTACTTTACCCACCGCAAGAAGCTACAAATGCAGGTAGACCTCTTGGAGGCAAACCCCGACGTGGGTATGTGCTATGGTCGCTCGGAGAGAGTGGATGAGAATGGCGTGACCACGATATACCCCGAGGGAGAGTGCGCAACGACCCTTGAGGCTATGCTTAGGCGCAATCCTGCGGAGAACTGCACCGTCGTAGCGCGCAAGGAGCTTGTTGAGCGCTACTATGCCGAGATACGCCCCGAGGAGCACCCCGAGTGGCTGACGGATGACCTACCAATGTGGCTATGGTTTGCTGCAAATAGCCGCTACATGGCTATCGACTGCCCGATGTCGGTACACCGCGTGCTTACCTACAGCGTGAGCCACAACCCCGACTACCGCAAAAAGATAGAGTTCGTAGACTCGCTCTACGACATCTCGCTGTGGTACGACGAGCGATATAACAACTCGCGTATGCGCCACGAGCTACTCACCACGAAGCATAACACTGCGCTATGGGTGTTGTCCTACAATGGTGGTGTGGGAGAGTATATAAAGCGCTGGCGTAGAGATATTAAGGAGTATAAACAACTGCGTAAGAACATTGCCTCGTATGGTCTCTTCGCCAAGAAGGTGTTGTGGCGTATGTGGCGCAAAGCAAAGCGATAGCGATGACAACAAAGGAGCGATATAGAGGAGTTATAGAGTACTTCTCAGTGGCTATGCCCACGGCAGAGAGCGAGCTCGACTTTCGTAACCCATTCGAGTTGCTCGTGGCTGTTGTGCTCTCGGCGCAGTGCACAGATAAGCGTGTAAACCTTACCACGCCTGCACTATTCGAGGCATACCCCAATGCCGATGCTATGTCGAAGGCGACGGTGGAGGAGATTTACGAATACATCAAAAGCATCTCGTATCCAAACAACAAGGCGAAACATCTTGCCGCACTATCGCGCCAGATAGTCGAGAAGTTCGATGGCGAGGTGCCCACCGACCCCGATGACCTGCAGTCGTTGCAGGGCGTAGGTCGCAAGACCGCAAATGTTGTGGGTGCTGTGCTGTGGGGTAGGGAGGTGATGCCCGTAGATACACACGTCTTTCGTGTCGCGGCACGCATAGGTCTCAGCCGTAACGCTAAGACACCCCTTGCCACGGAGCGACAGCTCGAGAAGGGTTTCCCAAAGGAGCTGCTACCCATTGCGCACCATTGGCTCATACTCCATGGTCGCTACACCTGCATCGCGCGAAAACCCAAGTGCGAAGCGTGTGGCATAACGGAGTACTGCAAATACTTCACTGATAATAACGTAAATAAGTGATATGAAGCGTATTACGATAGTTCTAACCATGCTTATAGCGGCGTGTACAACGCCCTATTACCCATCTATCGACAACCCCAGCTACAGCCAGAATAGCCAGCAGGATAGAGATATCATTGCATATATCGACCAGCGTCTTACAGAGGAGTACTATTGGCTCGATGAGGTCGAAGAGAAGAGCTATCTCTTTGATCGTGAGTATAAGAAGTGGGATGAGTACCTAAATTCATCACTCAGCAAGCTCACAACAAATGACGATGATGGTTACGTCAATAGTAACGGTAAGCGTGTCTACTACTCTTACATCCAGAAGGCAGCAACGACATATACGCGTGCCGATGTCAAAGGTTTTGGTATCGACATGCACACAACAATCGTGTGGTACAAGCAGAATGAGAACTACGGCTTCATTGTCGAGAACGTATTCCCTGGTTCTGCTGCCGAGAAGGCCGATGTGCGCCGTGGAGATATCATCGTCAAAATCAACAATAGCTATATCACTCCCGAAAACTATGTCTCGCTATTCAACAAGATTCAGGTTAATGGTAACCTCTCAAAGGCGGATTTGCAGATATGTCGTCGCTTGGGTGATAGTGGTGATACAGAGTTATTTAACGTCTCTGTAAATGCCGAATTCTACACCGAGAATATGGTTGCCCATAGCGAGATTATCGAGGGCACGAAGCGTGTTGGTTACCTTGTATATACTGGCTTTGAGACCTCGTCGGATGATGCACTGCTCGAGGCGTTGCGCGAGTTTGACGATGCGGGAGTCAAGGAGGTAATCATCGACCTACGCACAAATGGTGGTGGCGTTGTGAACTCGGCCGTTAAGTTTGCCTCGGCACTGCTTCCAGCATCTTATGAGAATGCTGTGCTCTGCGAGGTTAAGCGCAACCCCAAGAATAAGCGAGGTGCCGAGAGTCAGTTCTTTACGCTTGCAGCCATGGAGTTTAACCTCGACCTTGACCACCTTACCGTCATCACGTCGAACCATAGCGCTTCGGCTTCGGAGTTGATGATTGCGGGACTTCGAGGCTTGGACATCCCCGTAACTGTTGTTGGAGCAACGACAAACGGTAAGAACTGTGGCATGGATGTCACACGTCGCACCATAGGCTCAATATCTGTGGAGTATGCCCCTATTACCTTCATGTGTCTCAATGCTAAGGGTGAGAGCGACTGGGGCGATGGCATTGCGCCTGATGTAGATGTTAAGGCGATTGACGATGCCTATCCCTTGCCATATGCGCCATGGGGTAGCGAGCACGATGTGGCTCTTTGTGCCGCGCTTGAGAGTGTTGGATGCGAAGTTTTTAAACCCACACGTGCCACGGCGCACCACGATATAACCCCCGCGGCAGATGTTGCAGAACCACTTATAGGCATACGTCTCTACGTCGAGGGCGAGGAGTAGTAATGAATAAATTTTTATAACTTTGCAATATTTGTGAGCTTGGTCTCGTTTCCAAAATGAGATTCCCAAATCGTAGTGAGGAGTAAAACGAAACAAAAATATAACAATGAACGAAGTAGTTAATATCAAAGAACTCAATGCGCAGATTCAGGAGGAGTCGGTATTTGTCGACACCTTGCGCAAGGAGATGTCACGCGTAATCATCGGCCAGCAGCACCTTGTAGATACGTTGCTCATAGGCCTTTTATCAGACGGCCACATCTTGTTGGAGGGTGTGCCAGGTTTGGCTAAGACATTGGCTATCACCACACTCTCAAAGGCTGTGGATGCTAAGTTTGCACGTATTCAGTTTACCCCCGACTTGCTTCCTGCCGACCTTATCGGTACGCTCATCTACTCGCAGCGCAACGAGGAGTTCTCCGTGAAGCGTGGTCCTATCTTTGCGAACTTCATCCTCGCAGATGAGATCAACCGTTCGCCCGCAAAGGTGCAGTCGGCACTTTTGGAGGCAATGCAGGAGAAGCAGGTGACAATTGGCGACACAACATACCCCCTTCCCCAGCCATTCTTGGTGTTGGCAACGCAGAACCCCTTGGAGCAGGAGGGTACATACCCATTGCCCGAGGCGCAGGTAGACCGTTTTATGCTTAAGGCGAAGATTTCGTACCCCAAGCGCACCGAGGAGTTGGAGATTGTGCGCCTCAATATCTCTGGTGCCGGCATGCCCGAGATTAACAAGGTCATCTCGCCCGAGGATATCATGCGTGCCCGTGAGATTGTAAACAAGGTCTACATGGACGAGAAGATAGAGAAGTATATTATCGACATCATCTTCGCAACACGCGAGCCCGCAGAGTACCATTTGAACAATCTACAGTCGCTTATCGCCTATGGTGGCTCGCCCCGTGCCTCTATCGCCTTGGCAAAGGCGGCACGTGCCTACGCCTTCATTCAGCGCCGCGGCTATGTCATTCCCGAGGATGTGCGCGCCGTGTGCCACGATGTATTGCGCCATCGCATAGGCCTAACATACGAGGCTGAGGCGAACAATATCACCACCGAGCAGATTATTACAGATATTCTCAACAACGTTATCGTACCCTAATGCACCTCACCGAGCAAGACATACTCAAGCGCGTACGCCAAATCGAGATTAAGACGCGCGGACTCTCCGACGAGATCTTTGCGGGTAAGTACCACTCCGCCTTCCGTGGCCGTGGTATGTCGTTCGCCGAGGTTAGAGAGTACCGTGTGGGTGACGACGTGCGCGACATCGACTGGAACGTTACGGCACGCTCGGAGCGTACCCATGTCAAGGTCTTCGAGGAGGAGCGCGAGCTTACGATGATGCTCGTTGTGGATGTATCGCCCTCGCGTATGTTCGGCTCTAAGGAGCTTACGAAGAAGAACGTAATCACGGAGATAGCGGCGACACTCGCATTCTCTGCTGCGAAGAACAACGACAAGGTGGGCTGCATACTATTCTCGGACAAGGTTGAGAAGTTCATACCCCCGAAGAAGGGTCGTGCACATGTCATGATGATAATCCGCGAACTTGTCGGCTTCGAGCCTCAGGGTACCTCGACAAATATCTCGGAGGCACTGCGCTACCTCGTTGGTGTGAATAAGAAGCGCGCGACAACGTTCCTCTTATCCGACCTCATAAACGCCGAGTGCGACATGGCAAAGCTCGATGATGCCCTCAAAATTGCATCGTCGAAGCACGATATCATGGCTGTAAAAGTCTATGATGAGCGCGATAGGGAGCTCCCGAATGTCGGCATCGTAGAGGTCGAGGATTCGGAGACGGGACAAAGAGCGTGGCTCGACACCTCGTCACGTGCCGTACGCCGTTTCTGGGCAGAGAACTATGACCAGCGCACTGCAGCAATGAAGAGCATGCTCCAGCAGAACCGTGTAGATGTGGTGGAGGTAGCTACAGACGAAGACTATGTTGTGGAGCTTATAAAGATGTTCAAACAACGATGAAACAACGATTTATAAATAGCGTCAGGGTGCTCCTCGCGGTGGCTATCTTGATTGTGACATGGGGCATTGAGGCCCATGCCCAGGAGCCCGTCGTTAGTGGTAGCCTCTCGAAGGAGAGCGTCGAGGTGGGTGACCACTTCGACTATACCATAGACGTTGAGGTTGATATAGCTACGCGCTGGGTGCCTCCAACATATGGCAAAATCCTTACGGATAAGGAGCAGGAGCAGCTGGCCGCAGCCAAGCAGAAAATATCGACCTATAAGGAGTATAACGACGACATAATCGAGGTGATTGAGGATTACCCCATTGACACACTCAAGGTTGAGGGTCGCCGCGTATTTTTGCGTAAGCGCTACCGTATGGCGGTGATGGAGACGGGCGAGATACCCTTTGTCCCCGCTATCGCCTACTTTGAGAAGAATCGCGATGAGGCAGATACGCTCTTCGCGCGCGATACGCTACGCCTAAGTGTCAAGGGCTACGAGGAGCTCGACACCACGCTCTTCTTGGTTGCCGACCCCACAACTGGTGCTCCCATCGTCGACAGCGTTATGGCACGCGAGAAGTTGCGCGATACGGGTCTCTTTACGCAGAAAGATTTACCATTTATCTTTGCCGAGATTAAGGACTACGCTACGTACGGCACTATCGGTCTGATTGTCTTTGCGTTACTCGTGTGGCTCGTTGCATGGCTGATCGCGCGACATATGCGTAAGCGCAAGGCAACACCACGCCCCGCACCAAAGATTCCACCCCATGTTGTGGCTAACAAGGCACTCGTGGAGTTGGGTCATCGCAAGCTATGGCAGAAGGGTAAATTTAAGGCTTATTACACTGCCCTTACCTCTATCTTGCGTACCTATATCTCGGGTCGCTGGGATATTGGTGCGTTGGAGATGACCACTGACGAGATTATTATAGCTCTGCGCGATATAGAGATGCCCTCGGCAAGCCGCACAGACCTAATCACGATACTACGCACTGCCGACATGGTGAAGTTCGCAAAGGCGGAGCCCGAGGCGGAGGAGAACGATGAGAACCTTAGCCGTGCTATCTACTTTGTGGAGAACACAAAGCTCGAGGATAAGACGCGCTACACTGGAAAGCAGGATATTAACATCGAGACAAACATCGAAGACTAATGAGACAACTACAATACATATTCATAACTCTTGGCCTTGTGCTACTCGGTGTTGCATTGCCCGAAATTGCTGTGGCTCAGTACTTCCCCGAGCGTAAGTTGGTGCGCGATGGTAACGAGCAGTTCAAAGCGCGCAACTTTAGCAATAGCCTCAAAAAGTACGACGAGGCATATTTGAAGGACTCGACAAAATATGAGACGCTCTATAATCGTGCTAATGCTTACTATCAGAAGATGGTCAATATGCCCAACGATGCGGAGATGACATACGAGACGTTGAATGCCCTCTACGAGAAGATTGCGGCAGATACACTCCTTACGGATGCGCAGCGTGCAGAGGTATATCGTAATCTCGGTGAGAGTCTCTTCTCGCAGCAGGAGTATGAGGCGGCATTGAACACCTTTAGAGAGTCACTGCGCCTAAATCCTAACGACAAGGAGACAAAGTATAACTATGTGCTAACCAAACGTATAGTAGACCAGAAGCGCGAAGTACAGAACCAAAATCAGGATCAGAACAACGACCAAAACCAGAACCAAAACCAGAATCAAGATCAGAATCAAAACCAGAATCAAAACCAGAATCAGGACAATAACGGCGGCTCAGAGAACGACCAGAATAAGGAAAACTCCGACCAAAACCAGGACAAGAACAATGATAATGGTGATGACAAAAAGGATCAACAGGAGGACAATGGCGAGAACGACCCTAAGGAGCAGGAGGGCAATGGCGAGAACGATCCTAAGGAGCAGGAGGGCAAGAACGATCCTAATGGTGGCAACGACGAAGGTGAGGGCGAAGGTGACAAAGAGCAGGAGCAGAATGGTGCTCCCAAGCCCAAGGAGCTGAGTCCCGAGAAGGAGCGTATGCTCGATGCTATCCAGGCCGAGGAGGATAAGACGCAAGATAAGCTCGGCGATAAGAAGAAGGGTGTAATAATTCCCGGAAAGAAGAATTGGTAGAGTATGAACTTTTTGTATCCTAACATATTGTGGTTGACGGCGATAGTTCCGCTTATCGTCTTCTACTACATCTTCATAGCGCGACGCAAGGCCTCGCTCACCGTATCGACAATCGGTGGCAAGCGTGCACCACGCTCACTAAGATTTTGGCTACGCCCGCTACCCATCATATTGCGTGTTGCTGCCGTGTTGCTGTTTATCGTGGCACTTGCTCGCCCCGTAAACATCTCCGAGGAGCACGAGACGACGACAGATGGTATCGACATCGTTATGGCGATGGATATATCGGGCTCGATGCTCGCACGCGACTTCACACCCGATCGTCTTACGTCGGCTAAGCACCTCGCAGCTGAGTTTGTGGCAAACCGTCGTGGTGACCGCATCGCCGTTGTAGCATTTGCTGGCGAGGCATTCACTCAGGCCCCCCTTACCTCGGACCAGGCGACAATCGAGACCATGCTCTCGCGCCTACGCAGTGGCGTGGTGGAGGATGGTACAGCCATAGGTAATGGTCTTGCTACGGCTGTCAACCGCCTGAGAGAGAGCAGTGCAAAGTCGAAGGTTATAATATTGCTTACGGATGGTGTCAACAACCGTGGTCAGATATCGCCACTTATGGCGGCGGAGATTGCCCGCGACATGGGTATCAAGGTATATACCATTGGTGTCGGTACGCGTGGCCGTGCTCCATACCCCGCAGTTGACATCTTCGGCAACCAGACAACCGTGATGGCAGACGTGGAGATTGACGAGGAGTTGTTGCGCGAAATATCGTCGATGACGGGCGGTAAGTACTATCGAGCTGTTAATGACGAGGCGTTGCGCGAGATATATGCCGAGATTAACGAGTTGGAGACGAGCAAGGTACAGGTTACGAACTACCAGACATACGAGGAGTTGTTCCTTGTGTGGGTGGTGCTGGGTCTCTTGTTCTTGGGCTTGGAGTTTATTTTTGACAAGGTGGTCCTCAACCGCCTACCATAAAATGATGTTATAGATGAACGAGATAGGTATATTCGAATTTGCAGCGCCCGAGAGGTTGTGGTGGTTGTGTCTTGTGCCAACCATCGTTATCGCCTACTGGCTGATGACGCTATGGACTAAGCGCAAGCTACGTCGCTTTGGTAATAAGGCGACACTTAAGGAGCTCATGCCCGACTACTCTGCGCTAAGAGGTTGGATTAAGATTTCGCTCTTTGCCCTCGCCGTGGGCTTTGTGGTATTGGCCATGGCGCGCCCACAGACAGGCTCAAAGCTTCGTAGCGTGGAGACTGAGGGTAGGGAGATAGTGCTTGCCGTTGATGTGTCGAATTCGATGCTCGCCGAGGATACCGAGCCCAGTCGTATGGCACGTACTCGCTACGCTATCCAGCAGCTTACACGTCACATGACTTCCGACCATGTGGGCATCGTGGCCTTTGCCGACGATGTAGAGGTGTTGCTACCTATCACGTCGGACTACAAGATGGCGGAGTCGAAGCTCCGTAGCCTCTCGCCAGCGCTTATCGCCAACCAGGGCACCGACATCGGTGAGGCACTCGAGGTGTCGTTGCTCTCATTCTCGAATAATGCGCGCAACACCCGCAACCGCGTCATCATCCTAATCACAGATGGCGAGGCGCACGACGATAAGGCCTTGGCCATTGCCGAGCGTGCAAAGGAGGAGGGCGTTGTAATCTGCTGCATCGGTATCGGTACGCCCGAGGGCACGACGCTGAAGATTGATGGTCAGATGATTGAGGATGAGAATGGTAAAATGGTCGTAACAAAGCTTAATGAGCAGTTGCTGGGCGATATAGCATCTACTACAGGTGGCGTATATATCCGCTCTACGAACAGCAACTTCGGCCTTGAGGAGGTCATCGCTGAGTTGGATAAGATGGAGAGTGCGAAACTCACACGCCGCAACTTCGAGGAGTATGACGAGGAGTATATGTGGTTCTTGGGCGTAGCGCTGTTGTTGCTCATCATCGAGGGCCTCGTGCTTGGTCGCCGTAACCCACTATTGAGGGGCGTAGCGCTATTCGACCGCGCGAAACATTAGACAATAAATAATACTTAAGTATAACTACTAAAAAACTACTACTATGACAATTAGAGAGTTGGAACCCAAACTTATCTGGGAGCAGTTTGATGACATCACACGCGTTCCCCGTCCCTCAAAGAAGGAGGAGAAGATTATCGCATGGCTCGAGGAGTTTGCCGTAAAGCATGGCTTCGAGCACGAGACAGATGCTACTGGCAATGTAGTAATCCGCAAGGCGGCAACTGCAGGTTTCGAGAACCGCCCCGCGGTTATCCTCCAGTCACATATGGATATGGTATGTGAGAAGCGCTCTGACGTAGAGTTCGACTTCGATAACGACCCCATCCGCACATTCATCAAGGATGGTTGGGTATATGCTGAGGGTACAACCCTTGGTGCTGACTGTGGTATCGGTATGGCTGCAGCCTTGGCAGTATTGCTCGACGAGACTTTGGAGCACCCCGCAATCGAGGCGTTGTTCACTGTTGACGAGGAGACAGGCCTTACAGGTGCTTTTGGCCTTGGCGAGGGCATGCTTACTGGTAAGTACCTCATCAACCTCGACTCTGAGGATGAGGGCGAGCTCTTCATCGGCTGCGCTGGTGGTATCGACACCGTGGCACACATGAACTACGAGACTGAGGAGGCTCCCGAGGGCTATACCTTCGTACGCCTCGAGGTGGGTGACTTGTTGGGTGGCCACTCTGGCGACGACATCGACAAGGGTCGTGCAAACTCTAATAAGCTCCTTGCTCGCTTCCTCTATAACGCTATAGACACCTTCCAGGTTGTCCTTGCCGACTTCAACGGTGGTAACTTGCGCAACGCTATTCCTCGCGAGGCATACGCTATTGTGGGTGTCCCCACAGAGTCTAAGGAGGATTTCGAGGAGCGTTACCTCGAGTTCGGTCAGGCTTTGATGGAGGAGTTCAAGCACACAGAACCCGATATGCGCTTTGCTGTTGAGGATGTGGAGAAGGCTCCCGCAGTTGTAATGTCTAACGACGACCTCTGCTACTTGCTTCTCACCCTCGTAGGTCTCCCCAATGGTGTGTTGGCTATGTCATTCGCTATGCCCGGCCTCGTAGAGACATCTTCAAACCTCGCATCTGTGAAGTTCAACCACGAGGAGCAGAAAATCACCGTTACAACATCGCAGCGTTCGTCTGTTGAGAGTGCTAAGCTCTACGCAGCACAGACTATCGAGTCAGTATTCTACCTCTCAGGCTTCGATGTAGAGCACTCTGACGGCTACCCTGGTTGGGCTCCCAACCCCGACTCACAGTTGCTCAAGACATCTGTAGATTGCTACCGTCGCCTCTTCGCTTCAGAGCCTAAGGTGCGTGCTATCCATGCAGGTTTGGAGTGCGGCCTCTTCCTTGAGAAGTATCCTCACCTCGAGATGGTATCGTTCGGCCCTACCTTGCGTGGTGTACACTCGCCCACTGAGCGCCTCGAGATCGCTACCGTAGATAAGTTCTGGAAGTTGCTCGTTGAGTTGCTCAAGGTTATCGAGTAGCCTAAATATCTTATACCGTGGCAACACTCTTTGATGTGTTAAATACGCTTCGTGCGGGCGTTGCCACCTTTAGAACGTTAACACCACAGCATATTACCCCGGACATGATACATGTCGGTAATAATGCTGTGGTGTGTCGTTGTAGGGTGGCAGGGACGGAGTGTGCCCTTAAGTGTTACCCTCGCAAGCACCGCAACCTGAGAGCGATATATGGCGATGCGTTATACGAAAATGAGCTTGCCGTATATAGCCTCATTGGTCGTGTGGAGTATGTAGATGTTGTGGCTACGCCATGGATCGAGGGAGATACGCTCGATAGGCTCTTTGGAGACCCTAAGACCGACTATCGTGCTCTCTCGTTACGTTTCGAGAGCTTCGCCCTCGACACTCTGCGCGGTGAAAGGGCGCATGGCGACATAAAACCCGAAAATATCGTGGTGCTTCCCAATGGCGATATGCGCCTCATAGACTTCGACTCAGCATGGCTACCCGGCTTCGTGCAGAGCGATATGGAGGAGGCTGGAACACCCACTTTCCGCCACCCTTTACGTGCTAGTCGCCGCTTCGATAAGCATATCGACGACTTCTCCATTGCGCTTATCGTCACTATGCTCGCTGCGCTGTCGTACCGTAGGGCAACCTTCGAACCATATATCGATGCGGATAGCTCACTTTTTAGTCCTCGCGCCGTGGTTGCAGGAACCGACGAGATGCTAAATAAGGCCCTCTCGCTCTTTGAGCGTAAAGCCGATGCACGGCATTATGCTATCGCCCACGCGCTCTATAATTGCGATGGCACAATACCCAACCTCATCGATCTGCTTGAGGGTTAGTATTAAACACCTTGCCTCGTACCGCAAGTAGATCTTCTATAAACTTCTCTGCATTTGCCTCCATCTTACGACAGAAATCTTGGTAATTCTCGCCGTTTTCGATAGGAGGTATATGCACGGGGATGGTGCCGTATCTGCCTCCCCAGCCATATAGCTGCTTATGTTTGTACGTTGCATTAGCCTTGCTTGTTGGATATATGAGCGAACCTAATTTTGCACCTTTGATGTCACTCTTCAAATTGCCAGGGAAGGTGTGCATATATGCAATCATCTGGAACTGATCCTCTCGCTGTCCCCAGCCACCATACTCTTTGTCCTCTGTCTCCTCTTCTCTGCCGTCTATTCTCTTATATTTAGTGTCGAGAATAATGCCGTCCATGTGGTAGAAATCGGGGTAGCGTGAGCCGAGTCCCTCAGCAAATTGGTAACCATTTCCCTTGCCACGTGCTGCGTGAATGTAGCCGTGCTCGACCAAGATAGTTGAAATGTACTCCTCCCACAGCCAAGAGCAGTCGAAGAGAATACCATATATCTTATCCTCCGACCTGCCATACTTAATGCGTTTGTGCTGTAGAATCTGCAAGCACAGAGCCTGCAACTGAGTGTATTCGGTGTAGAATGGGTGCTTTACGGGTTTGAGGTTTTGGCTTATAACCCGCTGTCGATCAGTTGCTTGATATGTGGGTGTGATATCGACGATTGTGCGCACAGCATCACGTATATCCCTATTCCCACTAAGCACACCCTTTCCCCACATAGAGTTGCGTATGTACTCTATCGTATGGCGAATAAGTTGTGTTACGGGGTTGTCGTAGCGGTACTCTGATGTGCGATATGCGACGCGACCATTAAAGGGCGTGTTGTAGCGAATATGGCGTGTTACGTCTATCGCGCCACGCACGTTGGCATCGTTGTACTCACACTTGCGATACTGCTTGAATAGACCCTGCTTTATCGCGCGCTTCAGGTAGTGTGGAAAGAGGTATAGCGCAAAGTCGAAGATGTCGTCATTGCTCTTGCCATGCTCCATGCTAAAGACATGAACCTTAAACGCCTTCTCTAGCATGTAGTGTAAGAAGAAGTCCTCGTTGCCATGTTGCTGGAAGCGAGAGCGTATAGAGAGTTCTACATGGTTGCCGCTTTTTGTATCTCTAATGCCTACAAAGCCGACAAGGTTGTGGGTTGTTATCTTGTTGTCAATGATGTCGCAAATAGACTGATTGCCAAGATCTTTGTCTATGTTTTTCAAGCAATGGGGGAAGACTAGAAGATTAGGGTTGCTTTCACACAACTCCTCAACCGTGCGGTGGGAAATACTCTCTTTGAGTATCTTCCACTGCTCGGCACTTAAACTATTGTGTACAAGCTCACCTCGTATTTTTTGGCAGTTATCGGTAATCATCTAATTATTCCTCTTTGCCGTCATTGTCATTTTCTTCTGTAATCTCCACTGGCTTTTCAGGCTCCTTCTCTGTAATCACCCATTTGCCATCTTAATCAAGTTTATAGAAGCGGGTTAGCTCGAATGCCTTTCTAAGTTTTTCATCAAGTTTATCCTTAATACTCTTTTCGTCCTCGCCTCGGAGATATTCGCGC
>JAEZPN010000076.1 GCA_023413645.1 Bacteroidota bacterium | reverse complement strand
GACGTAATCGACCCCTTATCACAACAAATTACACGGTCATTACCTCTTTCTCCTTCTTCTCAAGCTCAGCATCGAGAACCTTGGTGAACTTCTCAAGAAGCTTCTGCACCTGTGCCTCGCCGTCCTTCTGCTCGTCCTCAGACATGCCCTCCTTCTGAGCCTTCTTGAACGCCTCGACAGCATCGCGGCGTGCGTTACGGAGGCTGATGCGCGCAGTCTCGCCCTCGCCCTTAACCTTCTTCACGATCTCCTTACGGCGATCCTCAGTGAGAGGGGGTATAGAGAGGCGAATGTGCTCACCATTGTTCGAGGGAGTAAGGCCGATATTAGAGTCGATGATAGCCTTCTCGATGGGGCGAATCATATTCTTATCCCATGGCTGAATAAGCACTGTCTTTGCGTCGGGAACAGTGACGCTAGCAACACCCGATACGGGAGTCTGTGAGCCGTAGTAGTCAACGAAAACACCATTGAGGATGTTTACAGAAGCCTTACCGGCACGGATGTTCAACAACTCCTCAACGAGGTGGTCCACAGCACGCTGCATGCGGTCAGTTGCTTCATTTAGAATAGTCTTAGTATCCATAGTATCTATCTTATTTGTTTAATATTCAACTTATTATAGGAGAGCCTTATTGATCGCGTTTTCGACATCCTGGACAACGACATCGTCGTAGCCTACGCCCGAGTACAACACCTCACCCTTTGCATCGATAACAAAGCAACGAGGGATGTAGTTAGTTGCATATTTGTTATATGCCTGCTGGTCGCCATCAAGACCGACAGCGAAGGTGTAGCCCATCTGTGAGATGTAACCCTCAACAACCTCACGCTCCTCGCCGCGCGAAATGGGCAGAACGTTGATCTTATCGCCATAGCGGTCGATAATATGCTCCTGAAGTTTCGACAACTCCAAGCGGCAGGGAGAGCACCATGTAGCCCAGAAGATAAGCAATGTAGGCTTACCCTGCAACTCCGAGAGGGTCACCTTGCTGCCATCGAGCATCTCAACAGTGAAGTCGGGAGCGATGTCACCAGCATTGATAAGTGTTGTCTCAGCGATATCGTCGGGCATATTATCATCGGCGAGTTTCGCCACAGCACCCTCAACAGGCTGAGTACTCTCAACATCCTCGGGTAGTGTTGCGACGATATATGCAGTGATTGCGATGAGCGCTACGAGCAATAAGCTAAGCGTAAGCGCAGAGCCACGTTTTTTGTGTGTTGTATTAGCCATAATATCTATCTGTTTTAAATTATATGCAGCATTTGCGACTACTCGGTTACCACAGTGCCGATGTTCTCGCCACGTACTACCTTCTCGAGGTTACCTGGAGTATCCATGTCGAATACCATAAGTGGCAAGTGGTTCTCGCGACAGAGGGTAAAAGCGGTCTGGTCCATAACCTTCAAGCGACGTGCCAACACCTCGTCAAATGTGATCGTATCGAACTTAGTAGCTGTAGGATCCTTCTCTGGATCAGCAGTGTAGATGCCATCTACGCGTGTACCCTTGAACATGATGTCCGCCTCGATCTCGATGCCGCGCAATGCCGAAGCTGTGTCGGTAGAGAAGTATGGATTAGAGGTACCACCGCCGATGATTACTACGTAACCCGCCTCGAGATACTCCAACGCCTTAGCCTTTGAGTAGTACTCGCCGATAGGCTCCATGCGGATAGATGTCAAGACTTTGCACTTCACGCCCTGAGACTCCAAAGCCGACTGCAGAGCCAACGAGTTGATGATTGTTGCAAGCATACCCATCTGATCGCCCTTAACGCGATCGAAGCCGCGACCTGCGCCCTGAATACCACGGAAGATATTACCGCCACCTATTACGATGCCTATCTCGACACCCATCTCGTGGATAGTTTTAATCTGCTGGGCGTAAGCGTTGAGCACCTCAACATCATGACCATAATTCTGTTTTCCCTGCAACGACTCACCGCTGAGTTTGAGAAGAATTCTCTTATATTTTGAAGTTGCCATAGATTTTTGCTTTGAGTTAAAATAGCCTAATCAGATGCGAAGATAGTTATTTTCTCTAAAAATAGCAATTTTTTCGGCGACTAAAAAATCACTATTGCAGCAACAGTGCATCTTTTTATCAATAAGGAGTGAACAAATTGAAAAAAAACACTATTTTTGTAACTTGAATACAAATATACCATACCAGAGGTATGGCTCCGAACAGCGAAGTAACAGTTTGATATGACAGATACCCAAGAGTCTAAACTCCTTAATACAGTGGACTGCCCCGAGCAGTTGCGCACACTCAGCATTGGCGACCTAAAATGCTATGCCGAGGAGGTGCGACGCTATATTTTGGAGTGTTGCTCTACAAACCCTGGACACCTAGGTTCAAGCCTCGGCACGGTGGAACTTACCACCGCGCTACACTATGTCTACAACACCCCCAAAGATTGCATAGTGTGGGACGTAGGTCACCAGGCATATGCCCATAAGATTATCACAGGTCGCCGCGATAGCTTTGTCACAAACCGCAAGCGCGGAGGCATTAGCGGCTTTCCACGCATGACCGAAAGCGAGTACGACAACTTCGGCGCAGGTCACTCTTCAGTTAGCATCTCTGCCGCCTTCGGCATCGCCAAGGCCATGGAGTTGCGACAGGAGAAGAACCACGTTGTTGCCGTGATTGGCGATGGCGCACTCACGGGAGGTCTCGCCTTCGAGGGACTAAACAATGCGGGAGCCTCACCCAGCACCGACATCCTCGTCATCCTCAACGACAACGAGATGTCTATCGACAAGCCATCGGGAGCATTGGACCGCTACCTACTCCACATATCGACCTCGAAGTGGTACAACAAATTTAAGAGTTCACTCTGGAGGGTGCTTGCTAAGGTGCCACCCGTATTGAAGATGGCACGCCGCACGGGTAATGCGGTTAAGCATGGCATACTACGCAATAGCAACCTCTTCGAGAGTCTAAACTTCCGCTATTTTGGTGTTGTCGACGGTCACAACCTCGAGCAGCTTATAGACGTGCTTAAGAGCCTCAAGGATATCGGAGGTCCCAAGCTACTGCATATCAAGACAACTAAGGGTAAGGGCTACGCCCCTGCCGAGCAAGATCCCTCGGTATGGCACGCCCCAGGTCGCTTTGACCTCGCCACAGGCGAGCGCGTAAAGACGGAATACACTGCCGACCGCTACCAGGATGTATTTGGTCAGACACTCCTCGACCTTGCACGCCTCGACGAGCGCATTGTGGGTATCACCCCCGCCATGCCCTCGGGTTGCTCTATGAATATAATGATGAAGGAGATGCCCGAGCGCTGCTTCGACGTGGGCATTGCCGAGGGTCACGCCGTAACCTTCTCTGCGGGTCTTGCCGCAGCGGGTAGCCGTCCCTTCTGCAACATATACTCATCATTTATGCAGCGCGCATACGACAATGTCATCCATGATGTAGCGCTGCAGAACCTCCCCGTGGTATTGTGTCTCGACCGTGCAGGCCTCGTAGGCGAGGATGGTGCAACACACCATGGCGCCTTCGACATTGCATACTTCAGTTGCATTCCCAACCTCACCATCGCGGCACCACGCAACGAGTGGCAGCTGCGCCAAATGCTGTACACAGCATCTAAGGCCGACACCCCCACCGTCATCCGCTATCCCCGCGGCTTAGGCGAGGGCGTAGAGTGGCGCGACACGGAGTTTGTCAGCACTGGTATGCGTGGCGAGGAGCTTAAGGCGGGTAGCGACATCGCTATCATCGCTACGGGTACAATGGCAAATGTGGCACTACGCGCTGCCGAGCGTAGCACACGTAGCGTCGCTGTCTATGATCTACGCTATATAAAACCCCTCGATGAGGAGATGCTCAACGCCATAGGTAGCCGCTTCGATAAGGTTATCACCATTGAGGATGGCGCTGTACGTGGCGGTGTTGGCGAGGCCATATCGGCATACCTCGCACGCCAGGGCTACACACCCCGAGTGAAAAACCTCGGCATTGGCGACACATTTATCGAGCACGGCAAACCCGCAGAGCTCTACGCAGACTGCGCCTACGACGAGGCATCGCTCCTCGCGACAATAGAGAGCATATAAATTTAAAACTACGATAGCTATGAAACGTATTCTTGTTACAGGTGCGACATCAGGTATTGGTCGCGCCACAGCCCTTAAGTTGGCAGCACCCGAGACTGAGATTATCATCACTGGTCGCCGCATGGATCGCCTCGAGGCACTCAAAAAGGAGATTGAGGCAAAGGGAGCAAAATGTGTAGTCTTGAACTTCGACGTACGCTCTGAGGCGGAGTGCATCGAGCACCTCACACCCCTCGGTCGCGTAGACGTATTGGTTAACAACGCAGGTCTCGCAGCTGGTTTGGAGCATATCGACCGTGGCGACTCACGCGACTGGGATGCCATGATCGACACCAACGTAAAGGGTCTTCTCTACGTAACAAAGATTATCAGCCACGCCATGGTTGAGGCGGGCCAGGGTGGCCATATCATCAATATTGGTTCTATCGCTGGTACTGAGCCATACGAGAATGGTGCGGTATACTGCGCATCTAAGCACGCAGTACACGCTATCTCACAGGCTATGCGTGCCGACTTGCTCAGCGCAGGCATCAAGGTTGGCGAGGTGCGCCCCGGCATGGTGGAGACAGAGTTCTCTGAGGTACGTTTCCATGGCGACAAGGAGCGTGCAGCAGGTGTATATAAGGGCGTTGAGGCGTTGCAGGGCGAGGATATCGCCGAGGCAATCTACTGGATGCTCAACCTCCCCGCACACGTTAACGTCAACGACATCGTGCTCATGCCTACATGCCAGGCTGGCGCATACTACACCTACCGCAAATAATTGTCTACCATGAGGAGATATATCACATCCATGTTATCGTCACTTGTTGCGCTCTCGCTCACCGCTGCCACGGCATGCACACCCGACGAGCCCAACACCCCCAAGCCCGAGCCCGTGAAGCCCAAGGCGGAGCGCTTCGAGGTCTTCCAGATGCCTACACCCACCCAGGGGGACATCCCCTATCGCATCCCCGCGATTGCAGTTACCAAGGATGGCACGCTGGTGGCTATTGCCGACTACCGCCATAGCGGCACCGATATCGGCGTTACGAACTATGGCCGCATCGACCTCCACTACCGCCTGTCATACGACAACGGTAATACCTGGACCGATGTAATGCCACTTATCGAGGGTAAGGGTGCCGAGGCTACCGACTTTATGAGCGTGGGTTATGGCGACCCCTGCATCGTGGCAGATAGCGAGTCTAATCGCGTGCTTATGATGTCGTGCGCAGGCAACGTATCTTTCCAGAATGGCACGCGCCAGAACCACCAGTGTATCGCCCGCTTCTATAGCGAGGATGGTGGCAAAACATGGAACGCGCCCGAGGATATCGCAGAGTCTATCTATGAACAATTCGACACCTCGAAGTATGGCCCCGTACGCTCTATGTTCGTGGCTTCGGGTCGCATCATGCAGAGTAAGACAATAAAAGTGGGCAGCTACTACCGCCTCTACTGTGCAGTTCTCGTGCGCGACAGAAGCGCTAAGCACATGAACTATGTCCTCTTCTCTGACGACTTTGGTGGCAACTGGAAGGTGCTCGGCAGCATCGACACTCCCGCAGTATACAACACTGCCGACGAGCCAAAGGTTGAGGAGTTGCCCGATGGCCGCATCCTTCTTAGCTCACGCTACAACAATGGTCGCTACTACAACATCTTCACCTTCACAGATGTTGCCTCAGGCACAGGTACTTGGGACGACTACGTATTCTCTGGCGCGGCAAATGGCGGCGTGGCGGCTAAGGATAACTCCACAAATGGTGAGGTTATGGTGTTGCCCGTAACACGTGTTGCGGATAGCGAGCCTATGCACATCTTGTTGCAGTCGTTGCCCCTGGGTCCCGACCGCAAGAATGTGGGCATCTACTATAAGGAGCTCGAGACTGATATGGACTACCTATCAAGCTACACTATTGCAGCAGACTGGGATGGTGTTAAGCAGGTTACAACGCTCAACTCGGCATACTCTACTATGGCATGGCAGAAGGACAACCGCCTCGCCTTCCTCTATGAGGAGGAGACCTACGGCAAGAGCAACTTCGCCTACGGTGGTTACACCATTGTCTATGAGTGCTTCGAGATTGAGGATCTCACCGACGGCAAATACACCTACCGTAAGGAGTAGCTACCCCACGCATAAGATATAGTAAAGGCTGCCCGAAACGGGTTGCACTTTTTCGGCGGTGAATTATTTTTACCGCCGAATTTGTTTATACAAGTGCGACATATAATATTCCTATTTTTAATTTTCTGCTGAAAATATTTCATTTTTCTCTTGACTCGTCCCTAAGGGCATATATTAACTTTGCACTCGCTAGCAAATGAATCGTACGATTATGAGTAAATTAACAAAGTTAAAAATCGGAGAGTTCTCAAAGATGATGCAAGTAACAGTTAAGACTCTGCGCCACTACGAACAAAAAGGGTTGCTATTTCCCTGCGAAGTAGACGAGTGGACAGG
>JAEZPN010000097.1 GCA_023413645.1 Bacteroidota bacterium | reverse complement strand
TACAATATCGTATGCGCGGTATGCTGACTTATCCCAAAGTGGGAGCTTCGCATCGCTCACATCGGCACGACTGAGGGCGATAGCAACAGCATCACCGTCGTAGTCGTAGCTTATGGCAGCGGGCACGACCTTTGAGCCGTTGCGCTCGAGTGTGAGGGTTATGGAGTCGATGCCCATAGCCTCGCTCTTGGGTGTGAGCTTAAGCGTAACACGTTCGTTAGTTGCAGAAGTAACCTCAGACGAAAACTCCTGAGGCACAAAGGTAAAGGCACGCGTAGGGTTTGAGAGAAGGTCGCACGCCTCGAGGTTCACGACATCCTCAACAACCTCCTTGCGCTCGTTGTTTATCTCGTAGCGTAGTTTGCCATCGCTATACACCTCCATTACACCGAGCGTGATGTAGTAGGCATCGCCATCAACCATAAAGTAGCCTGCGAGAGGTGCCTCATCACCCACCGTTACGGAGATGTGCATGGCATAGCGCTCACCAAGCGACGTATCGAGCTTTGTGAGCCACTCCTCGGCACTCTGCGCACTTACTGTGCTGAGCATCGAGAGCATGACTGCAAACAATATAACTATCTTTCTCATAGTGTTTTAGAATATACCCAACTCCTGGAGGCGAGCCTCGAGAGAGGGAAGGTCATAGTACTTAATTTCGCGGGGCTTAGAGCCAATCTGTGGGCCTACGATGCCGGCACGCTCGAGCTGCAACATGATGCGACCAGCGCGGTTGAAGCCCACCTCGAAGTTACGCTGAATCATCGACGTAGAGATAGCACCACTCGACACCGCCTCGCGGGCAATCTCGCCAAACTTAATATCGAACTTCTGGGGTGCACCACCCTCCTCCGAGCCGAAGCCTACGGATGCCTCGCCAGCACCATCTGCGGGGACATAGTCGGGGAGGTTGTATGCTGCGGGGTAGCCCTGCTGTGCTCCGATATGCTCGACGATATTCTCCACCTCGGGCGTATCGACAAAGGCACACTGGATACGTGTGGGCTCGCCACCACTCAAGAAGAGCATATCGCCACGACCGATAAGCTGGTTGGCACCTGGCTGGTCGATGATAGTACGCGAGTCGGTCATCTGCATAACGCGGAAGGCGATACGCGCAGGGAAGTTGGCCTTGATACCACCGGTGATAACCTTGACATCGGGGCGCTGTGTTGCCACGATAAGGTGGATACCGATAGCACGTGCCTTCTGTGCAAGACGCATAACGGGAGCCTCAACCTCCTTGGCTGTCATGATAAGGTCGGCGAACTCGTCGATAATCACCACGATATAGGGCATATAACGGTGGCCATGCTCGGGATTTAGGCGGCGTGCCACGAACTTCTCGTTATACTCAACGATATTCTTTGCATGCGCCTTCTTGCAGAGTTCCAAGCGGTTAGCCATCTCCGTACAGAGGGCGTTGAGCGTATATACAGCCTTCTTGGGATCGGTAACGATAGACTCATCCTCCGACTCCATCTTTGCGAGGAAGTGGCGCTCGAGCTTGTTGTAGAGCGAGAACTCCACCATCTTGGGGTCGATAAGCACAAACTTAAGCTCCGCAGGGTGCTTGCGGTAGAGCAACGATGTGATGATGGCATTCAGACCTACCGACTTACCCTGACCCGTAGCACCTGCCACCAACAAGTGTGGCATCTTAGCGAGGTCGAAGGTATAGTTCTCGTTCTGTATGGTGCGGCCGATAACCACGGGGAGCTCAGCCTTAGAGTTCTGGAACTCCTCGCTGCATATCGCCGAGCGCATAGATACGGTCTGCTTAATCTGGTTTGGCACCTCGATACCTACAGTACCCTTGCCGGGGATTGGGGCGATGATACGCACCTTCTCGGCCTTGAGGTTCTGTGCCAGATCATCCTCCAAGCCCTGGATGCGCGAAATCTTCACGCCAGGCTCCTGAACAATCTCGTAGAGCGTAACAGTGGGACCCACCGTAGCGTGCATGCTGATAATGGGGATATGGAAGTGGAGCAACGTCTCGCGTATGCGCTCCTTGTTGCGGAATATCTCCTCCTCGTCGAATGCCGACTGCGACTTATGGTCGCGAAGTAGCGATGGCGTGGGTGCCTGATAGTTGTGTAGGTCACGCATGGGGTCGTAGAGGTCAGAGTCGATATCCTCTTCATCGACCTCCTTGACGTCGTTCTCCGTAACCGTTACCACGATGCCATCCTCATCCTTAGTCTCCTCTTCGATGCCTAAAACATCGGCTGCAGCATCGCGCGTGATGGGCTTATCGTCACCCTCAACATCCTCGCGTGGCACAACGTAGAAGTCGTCAGGATCTACGGGAGCTGGTGCTGGCTGAGGCTCATCAACTACTACCTCCTCCTCTTCGGGTGTTACCTCCTCCTCAACCTTGATGTCGTCGCGAGGCTCAACGATGAAAATATCATCCTCATCACCCTGCTCCTGCTTCACTACTGGCTCGTCGGGTGACACCACAACCACGGGATCGTCAACGATAACATCCTCCTCAACATACTCTTCCTCCTCTTTGACATCCTCCACAACGGGTTCCTCCACCTCCTTCTTCTTACGCATCTTAGCGAAGAGATCCTTGGTTGCAGCAGCGAGTTTCTCGTAGCCCGCAACACACCAGTTGCCGAGCAGGCGCAAGAAGTTGCGATTGATGAGTATGCCAATTGTTATCCAGCCGATAACGATGATAAGCATCGTACCGATGAAGCCTATATGTGCTGTTAGCCACTTACTTAGTGCGATGCCATAGTCACCACCGAGACCCGAACCAAAGAGTTCCCATGTAGTCTTGAAGATTGCACCAAGCGTGAGCGAACCCATAAGCAGCACAAGAGCGCAGATGAGACCAAAGCGGTAGAGACGTAGAGACTTGAAGCGGAAAAGTCGCCAGCCCAATACGGTGATAAAGATTGGAATGACAAAGGCGAAGATACCGAAGCCACTACCTACCAAGCCGTGAGCCACACGTGCACCCATAGGGCCACAGATGTTCATATACTCCACATCCACGCGAGGATTGGTCTCGTGGATAGCGCTAACATCCTCCTTCCAGTAGAAGAGGTATGATATGATTGAGCAGACGAGGAAGATACCGAATATCACAAGTGCAAAACCTGCTATAAGGCGTACATTCTCCCAACGTGATAGACTCTCGCCCCTCGCCGCATCACTCTGCTTATTATTTTTACTCTTTACCATATATCGTTTTCTATTTATCCATGTTTATAATCGTTTGAGCCTTCTGCTCCAGGCGTTTGCGATAGACTTCGTCAGCGAAGGTTATAAAGCGCATCACGGGAGTATTATCATTTGAGGCTGCTATGTCGTACCTATCCAGAAGCCACTCCACCCTGCGAGCTACCGCAGCTCCCGAGTCGATAACCTCGATGCCCGAGCCAGCCACTACACGCTCAATGAGTGGGCGCAAGAAGGGATAATGCGTGCAACCCAAAACCAACTTATCTACACCCCTACCGAGCAGCGGCTCTACGGCTCTGCGCACAAGGCGCTCCGCCTCCTCGGTGTGCTCCATGTCGTTCTCGACAAGCTCGACAAAACCCTCACCCACGACCTTCACAACCTCGACATCCGAGGCCCAGCGTGCTGCCGTATCGAGGAACATATCACTCGAGAGGCTATGTGCCGTTGCCAGCACCGCAATCTTGCGGCTCTGCGTGGTGAGACACGCCGGCTTAACTGCGGGCTCCAGGCCCACGATGGGCATATCGGGCCAGCGCCTACGCAGTGTCTCCACCGCTGCCGTTGTGGCGGTGTTACACCCCACAACAACCATCTTCACACCCTCCTCCACAAGGCGCTCTACAGCCTCGATGGCGAAACCCTCAATCTCTGCGCGCGACCTACCACCATAGGGGCAGTTCTTGCCATCGCCGAGATAGAGCAACGGCTCGTGTGGAAGCAGTCTGCGTAGCTCGCGCCACACGGACAATCCTCCAAAACCCGAATCGTAGACTCCTATGGGTGCGTTATTCATATGGTTTACAGTTTGTTAACTATGTGTTCAACAACCTCATCGTCGCTCATCGAGGTACAGTCCACGGTGATATGTGCCTGGGTGTAGTACCTCTCACGCTCGGTCATCTGCTGATGCATAAACTCCAAGAGTTCCTCATCGCTCTTACCCCTAAACATGGGGCGCTTCTCCCTGCCGTATGCCGAGAGGCGCGAGAGTATCTGCTCGGGCGTGCGACGCAAGTAGATGGTAACACCCGAGCGGAGCATCCACTCCATGTTATCCTTCCACGTTGGTAGGCCACCACCCGTAGCAATCACAAGGTCCATACCCTCGTTTGCCAAGCCCTCAACAGCCCTACGCTCAGCGATGCGGAAGTACTCCTCGCCCTCGTAGTGGAAGATATCGGCGATGGGTGCACCCACCTGCTGCTCTACGACATTGTCCGTATCGACAAAGCGCAAGCCCATGCGGCGTGCAAGGCGCTTACCCAGTGAGCTCTTACCCGAGCCTGCATATCCCACCAAAAAGAGTATCATATCGCACTATGTTAGAACAGGTTAAGCTGCGAAGCACCGAGTATCTCTGTCTCCTCAGCACGCTCGTTATAGTCGACGTTGGGGTCGGCGCTTATCTCCTCACCCACGATGTCGTCCATGTCGATAGCCTCATCCTCGCCCATCTCCTCATCCAAGAGTGGCTCATCCATTGGCTCCTCATCCTCCAACTCGGGCTCCTCGGGCTCGATGAAACGAAGCGTAGCAACCTCATATGTTGTGAGGCGCTTACCCTTAGCACGGTGGCTCTTCACGGCGATAAACTCATCTACATCGACCATCTCCACGGGACGCTGCTCATGCTGACCACCAAACGTAATCTCAAGCTGAGCACCCTTGCGGTATGTCATAGCCTCGAAGCGCATGGGGGCACCCTCCTCCAAGAAGAACTGCGTCTTGTCGCCCTCCTCGAGCTGGAAGCGCTTCATGTAGTAGTAGTTCTGCTCACCGTCGTAGTAGCATACCGAATATACCCTATCGGCGATGTAGCGCTCAACACGTATTGTATCATCGGGGAAGTGCTGCTGCACATCGAAACCCGTGATGTAGTACTGGTTCTTCGCTGTCCAAACGACAATCTTATCCTCGCCCTTGAACTCGCCCAAAAGCATACCACGACCATCGGTATTGAGGCGGCGTACATCCTCGTCATACCAGATATTCTGACCACCAAGCGTCGAAGCACAGCGCTCCTTAAGCACAATCTTGTTGATTGGGTGGCGCGTTACGAGGTTACCCACACTCTGACGTCCCTTGATTGCGAGGGTCGAGAGGTCGAGGTCGATGATGCACTTCTTCAAGCGTGCACGCGGACGGAGGTATATCTTCAATATCTCGGCCTCGCCATTGGGGTTGACTGAGAGATAAAGCAACTCACTCTTTGCCGTGCCCTTTGTGAGGTCGTACTCCTTGTCGCGCGTAACGGACTTAATTGCGCAGCGCTTCATCATGATAGCACCACCACGGCCATCGCGGTAGAGCATATTGTAGATCGTGCGCTCGTCGTTACGCTTATATATACCTATATAATATATACCCTTATCGAAGAATGCCTTCTCCGAGATCTTCGTAATCTTATAACGGCCATCCTTGAGGATGATGATAACGTCGTCGAGGTTCGAGCAGTCGCATACAAACTCCGAGTCCTTCATGCTCTTACCAAAACCAAAGAAGCCCTCTGCCCTATCGACGTAGAGCTTAGCATTTGACGATGCCACCTTCCATGCCTCGATGGTGTCGAACTCGCGAATCTCCGTGCGGCGCTCGTTGCCCTCGGCATATTTACTCTTGATGCGCTCGAAGTAGGCAATGGCGTAGTCGGTGAGGTGGTCGAGGTCGTGCTTCGTCTGCTTGATGTCCTTCTCGATTTGCTTAATCTCGTTGTCAGCCTTCTCGCTGTCATAGCGCGAGATACGGATGAACTTCAACTCCGTAAGGCGCTGCACATCCTCCATTGTAACCTCTCGACGCAACTTCGACTTGAATGGCTCGAGACCCTTATCCACCGCCTCATATGCCGCCTCGCGTGTGCGGCAACCCTCGATGAGCTGGTAGAGCTTGTTCTCGATGAATATGCGCTCCAACGATGCAGCATGCCATGCCTCGTTCAACTCGTCGAGCTTTATCTGAAGCTCCTTGCCCAAGAGTGCCTTGGTGTGGTCGGTCGAGTAGCGCAAGATGTCGCTAACACCCATAAATACGGGTTTATTGTCGACAATGACGCAGGCATTTGGCGAGATAGACACCTCGCAGTCGGTGAAGGCGTAGAGTGCGTCGATGGTCTTATCCGAAGACTCGTCCGCAGCAACCTGGATGACAATCTCCACCTTCTCTGCGGTGTTGTCATCGACCTTCTTAATCTTAATCTTACCCTTGTCGTTAGCCTTGATGATAGACTCCTTAATCGACTCCGAGGTTGTGCCATAGGGTATCTCGGTGATAGCCAACGTGCGCTTATCAATCTTCGAGATGCGGGCACGCAC
>JAEZPN010000049.1 GCA_023413645.1 Bacteroidota bacterium | reverse complement strand
TCACACAGGCACAGTTGAGCTACTCGCAGTCTATCTACGACTACCTCGCAGCATATGCCGAGTACGAGAAGGCTTTGGGTAAGGATAGCATTGAGTAATATCGAAGTATAACACACTGAATAACAATATAAAAGATAAAAGAGATATGAAGAAGAGTTTAATGTTTATGTTTATGGCGGCCTCACTTGTAGCTTGCAACTCAACAAGCAACGAAAAGACTACAACTGAGGAGACTGTAATTGCCATTCCCGTTAAGACTGCTGTTGCCGAGATTCGTACTGTTGACCTCTTGGAGACATACACGTCTGAGATTATGGCCTACAAGGAGAACGACATCACTCCCGCGGCTCAGGGTCTCCACATCGACCGCATCCATGTAGATGTTGGTGATAAGGTATATGCAGGTCAGACCATTGTAACACTTGACCAGACAATGCTCAAGCAGCAGGAGCTTAACCTCGCAACTGCAGAGGATAACTACAACCGTATGGTCCCTGTACACGCTGCGGGTGGTATCTCAGACCAGCAGCTCACTCAGATGAAGAATACGCTTGACCTTCAGAGGGAGGTTGTAGAGAACTTGCGTAAGAACTCTACAATCAAGTCTCCTATCTCGGGCGTTGTTACAGCACGTAACTTCGAGAATGGTGACCTCTTTGCCTCAATGCCTATCTTGCACATCATGCAGATCGACAAACTCAAGGTTATGGCAAACGTGTCGGAGCAGTACTTCACTAGCGTAAAGGTGGGTGATAAGGTTGCTATCGAGGTAGACATCTATCCTAACGAGCAGTTCGAGGGTGAGGTAACACGCATCAACCCTGCACTCGACGCACGCACACGCACTTTCGGCGTAGAGATTACAATCCAGAATAAGTCTATGGAGTTGCGCCCAGGTATGTACGCACGCGCCACATTCAACATGGGTCAGCGCCAGAGTGTTATGATTCCCGACCAGGCACTCCAGAAGCAGGTAGGCTCTTCAGAGCGCTTCGTATATGTTATCGAGAATGGCGTTGCTGACTACCGCTTTGTAACAGATGGTCGCCGTGTGGATAACATGATTGAGATTACTGATGGTCTTAAGGCTGGTGATGTCGTTGCTACAACATCGTTCGCACGCCTTATGAATGGCTCGCTTGTAGAGGTTGAGACTCCCGCAGTTGTTGAGGAGTAGTCACGCTACATAGATGCAAAGACCTATACTCACTAAAAAAAACTCTATATAGATGAAAATATATGAATCGGCGGTGCGAAAACCGATTTCTACCGCGCTAATATTTATAGGTATCATCGTCTTTGGCTTGTTCTCTGTGAGCAAGTTGGGCGTTGACCAGTACCCTGATATTGAGGTTCCCTATATCAGTGTAATTACCATGTATCCCGGTGGTAATGCCGAGGATATCGAGACCAACATCACTCGTGTGTTGGAGGACCAGCTCAACTCCGTAGATAACCTCGACAAGATTACGTCGAAGTCTTCGGATAACGTCTCTATGATTATTCTGGAGTTTGAATATGGATGTGATCTAACGGAGGCGGCAAATGACGTACGAGATGTCGTCAGCCGCTCACAATCACTTCTGCCCGAGGAGGTAGAGTATCCTACAGTCATGAAGTTCTCAACTTCTATGATGCCTATTATGATGCTCTCTGTAACGGCAGACGAGAGCTACAATGCTCTCTACAAAATCCTCGATGATAAGATGGTTAACGAGCTTAACCGTATCAACGGCATCGGTTCAGTTGCTGTTATTGGTGCTCGTGAGCGTGAGGTGCAGATTAACGTTGACCCCAAGAAGTTGGAGGCTTACGGTCTTACTGTAGAGTCGCTCGGTCAGATTATCGCATCGGAGAATATCAACGTTCCCGCTGGTAAGCTCGACCTCGGTACCCAGACCTTCAACATCAAGACAGACCTTGAGTTCCAGGATAGTCGTGAGCTCTTCGATATCGTAATTTCTAACCAGGGTGGTCGCACTGTGATGCTCTCGGATGTTGCCGAGATTAAGGATACCCTCGAGGAGCTTACAATGGATGAGCGTATCAACGGCCGTAAGGGTGTGCGTATCCTTGTTCAGAAGCAGACAGGTGCCAACTCTGTGCAGATCGTTGAGGATGTACAGGCTAAGCTTGTCGATATCATCCCAACATTGCCTCCCGACTGTAAGGTGGAGACAATCTACGAGTCATCAGAGTATATCAACTCGTCAATCAACTCTTTGGCCGAGACCATCATGTTCGCCTTTATCTTCGTGATCTTGGTTGTGATGTTCTTCTTGGGTCGTTGGCGTGCAACGTTCATCATCTGCTTGACTATCCCTATCTCGCTCATCTGTGCCTTTATCTACCTCTATGCTGTAGGTTCTACACTTAACATCATCTCGCTCTCGGCGCTCTCTATCGCGATCGGTATGGTTGTGGATGATGCTATCGTGGTGTTGGAGAACATTACTACGCATATCGAGCGTGGTTCAAAGCCTAAGGAGGCAGCTATCTACGCTACAAACGAGGTATGGCTCTCGGTTATCGCTACAACATTGGTTGTCGTTGCCGTGTTTATGCCTTTGACCATGATTCCTGGTATGGCAGGTATCCTCTTCAAGGAGCTCGGTTGGATTGTGACTATCGTGGTTTGCGTATCTACAGCTGCCGCTATCACCCTTACACCTATGCTCTCGGCATACATGCTTAAGCTCGATGGTGGTGCTCACACATATAAGGGCATAGGTATTATCTACAAGCCAATCGACTTGTTCCTTATCTGGCTCGATAACTTCTACGAGAAGTTGCTCCGCTTCGTTGTTAAGTGGCGTAAGACAGCAACATTCATACTCGTGCTCTTCTTCGGCTTCTCAATGTTGTTGCTAACCAAGGTTCCTACTGAGTTCTTCCCACCATCAGATAACTCACGTATCTCGATGTCCGTGAAGCTCCCACAGAATACCCACGTTGACGAGACATCGCGTATTGCACGTCAGATTGACTCTATCATCGCTGTTAAGTACCCATATATCAACATGGTAAGTGCTTCGGCTGGTGAGAACTCATCAAGTAACGCCTTTGCGGCAATGCAGACAACAGGTTCACACTTGATCAACTACAACCTCCGTATGCCAAACCGTGAGGATGTGGCACGTCCTACAATCTTCGAGATTTCGGATGGTTTGCGTGCGGATCTTGCAGCTATTCCTGAGATATCAGAGTTCCAGGTTATCCCAGGCGGTCAGCAGGGTGGTGGCATGGGCGGTGGCGCAAGCACCGTGAACATCAAGGTATTTGGTCACGACATGGAGACTGCGATGGCTACAGCTAAGGACCTCCAGGCACGTATGGGTAAGCTCAGCACAATGCGTGACGTGCAGCTCTCACGTGAGGACCTTCAGCCCGAGTTCAACGTACGCTTCGACCGACAGAAGCTCGCATACTATGGCCTTAACTCTGCTACTGTTGCACAGTTCATCCGCAACCGCATCTACGGTTATGAGTGTGCTAAGTATCGTGAGGATGGTGACGAGTACAATATCGTAGTACGCTACTCTGAGGAGTATCGTGAGAGCATCGAGGATGTTGAGAACATCGTGCTCTATACTGCTATGGGTCAGCCCATCAAGCTCAAGGAGGTTGCTACAATCTCTGAGGAGTATGCTTCACCCGAGATCGAGCGCGAGAACCGTCAGCGTATCGTGACTGTTGAGGGTTCGGTAGGTGCTGGTGTTGCTCTTGGTGATGCTGTGGCAGAGGTGAACGCTATGCTTGCAGACTACGAGGTGCCTACAGGTCTCGACCTCGAGTTGGGTGGTTCTGTTGAAGACCAGGGCGAGGCATTCTCAGATATCGGCCTCTTGCTCATCCTCATCGTGGTATTGGTATATATCGTGATGGCTACACAGTTCGAGTCGTTGCTCTATCCCTTTATCATCATGTTTACCATCCCCTTCGCGATGTCGGGTGTATTCATCGCGTTGTGGCTCACAGGCACACCTCTCTCGCTCATCGCTCTTATCGGTGCTATCATGCTCGTGGGTATCGTAACAAAGAACGGTATCGTGATGGTGGACTACATGAACTTGCTTGTTGAGCGTGGCTCGACAATCTCTGATGCCGTTATCATGGGTGGTAAGAGCCGTCTCCGCCCCGTATTGATGACATCACTCACCACTGTGCTCGGTATGTTGCCTATGGCATTCGGTCTCGGTGAGGGTTCAGAGATCTGGCAGCCTATGGGTATCTCGGTTGTAGGTGGTCTCTTCATGTCAACACTCATCACCCTCTTTATCGTTCCTTCGCTCTACGCAATGCTCGAGGGTAGCAAGGAGCGTCGTGCACGCCGCAAGGCTGAGCAGGAGCTTAAGGATGAGGCCTTCATCCGCGAGCAGATGGCTAAGCGCGAGGCTAACAACTAATTAATAACGTGTTGGCGAGGTTCGCCTCGCCAACCCTTAATAAATCATTGAAGATGAAAGCTTTCTTTTTATCATACAACCAGGCACTTACCGACCGAGTAAACAAGATGCTCGACGATAACGGCGTGCGTGGCTTCACACGCTGGGCACTCACCGAGGGTCGCGGTACATACGATGGCGAGCCCCACTATGGCACACACGCCTGGCCCTCAATGAACACCTCAATCCTCGCGATTGTTGAGGATGAGAAGATCCCCGTGCTCCTCGATGCAATTCGCGAGATTGACTCGACAACAAAGCAGCAGGGTTCGCGTGCATTTGTCTGGGACATAACCCAGTGCATGTAAATTTATTGTGATAGTGGCGCTACTTCGCCACCTCAATCAAAAGAGCGAATGGGAAATACGATTAGTATGTCCCATCCGCTCTTTCTCTTTATCGGCGGTAAATTAGCGCCACTCTGACAATAAATTTGGGTGTAGCGCTAATGTTCGGTGTTTTACTCTAACAATAAATTTGGTATACCGCTAATGTGATATTATCTGTTCCTACAACCAGACATGCTCCACAACGATTTTGATGCCGATCGCTATCAATATCACTCCGCCTACGATGCCCGCCTTGGAGCCGAGGCGCGTGCCAAAGGCCGAGCCCAAATATACGCCTGCAGCAGAGATAAGGAGCGTCACAACGCAGATAACCGCTGCCGAGAACCATATATTGACATTGAGAAACGCCATGGAGATACCTACTGCCAATGCGTCGATGCTCGTGGCGATGGCCATAACGAGCATGGTGCGCACACCGAAGCTGCCATCCACCTCATCCTCATCGCCGCTCATAGCCTCGCGTATCATATTAACGCCGATAAGTGTCAGTAGGCCAAAGGCTATCCAGTGGTCGACGCTCACGACATACTCTGCGAAGCTCTGGCCCACGAAGTATCCGATGAGAGGCATGAGGCCCTGAAACAGACCAAACCACAAGCCCGCAGTAAGGGCGTGGCGTGGGCGCACACTCTTAAGTGTCATGCCCTTACCTACCGAGACGGCAAAGGCATCCATGGCCAATCCCACCGAGATTAGCAGTAGTTCAATAAATCCCATCCTATATTCTATCTATTATAGTCGTCAAGTGCGGGTGTCGCTGCGCCCGTCTCATCAAAGAGCTTGCCCCAATGTGGCGATGTAGCCTCCCAGATGAATGTGCCACGACCCATGCCGTTGGGCAATGCGCGAACGATACGCTCGATGTCGAGGTAGTGGTCGCGGTACTCAACAACGATAAGTGGTTTATTATACTTGAGCACCAAGGCGTTGGTGTTTGCCTCCAACTCCTCCAATGTGCCATGCCACTCGGGGTAGTATGACTGACCAATAAGGTCGTAGTCCACGCCGTAGTCATTCATAGCGTCGAAGAAGCGCTCAGACTCCTCAGCCTGGCCACCAAGTGCCACATGAATCATAATCTCAGCATCGGGGGCATACTTGCGTACTGCACGCACGCCCTCCTTCAAGAGACCACACAAACCGCTAAAACTGTGGCGCACAGAGCCGTAGGGCCACAACATGCCGTTGCTTACCTCGTTACCCACCTGCACCATATCGGGTAATGTGCCCTGTGCCTCGAGGGCGAGGAGTGTCTCCTTAGTATGCTCGTAGACAGCCTTGCGCACCTCATCGTACGAGTAGGTTTGCCATGCCTGAGGCATAATCTGCTTTGCGGGGTCTGCCCAGTTGTCAGAATAGTGGAAGTCGAGCAAGAAGTACATGCCCGCCTCCTTGATGCGCTTCGCCATGACGAGCGTATGCTCCAAGTCGCAGTATCCGTCGCGCTGCGAGTAGCCGAGTTCCGACTTAGGGTTTACAAATAGGCGTAAGCGGATATAGTTAAATCCGTTGTCGCGCATGATATCGAGAGCATCACCCTCTACACCGCCATCACTAAACTTCACACCACTATCCTCCTGCCACTGGAGCCACGAAACATCGGCACCCACGGCGTAAGGCTTCTCAATTGTAATCTGCGCATGGGCAATGTTGAATGCCGCGAGCGCAACGATAAGGCATAATACTCTCTTCATAATACGATAAATTATTGATTAGCAAACTCTTTAAGCTTGGCAATCTCCTCTGCCCAACGAGCCTCGTCGGGTGTCTCGAGGATAAGGGGTATATTGTCAAATCGGGGGTCCTGAGCAATATAGCGGAAGCACTCCCAGCCAATCTCGCCCTCGCCAAGGGGTGAGTGGCGGTCGATGCGGCTACCCAATGGGCGCATAGCATCGTTGAGGTGCATGCCGCGCAAGTATTTGAAGCCTACAACGCGGTCGAACTCTGCAAATGTAGCGTCACACGCCTCGCGAGTGCGTAGGTCGTAGCCAGCAGCGAAGGTGTGGCACGTGTCGAGACATACGCCAACGCGACTCTTGTCCTCCACACGCTCGATGATATATGCGAGGTGCTCGAATCTGTGGCCGAGGTTTGAACCCTGACCTGCGGTGTTCTCCAATACGGCTGTTACACCCTTTGTGCGTGCCAATGCCATGTTGATAGACTCGGCAATGCGGTCCAACGAGCCCTCCTCGCTGATGCGCTTGAGGTGGCTGCCTGGGTGGAAGTTGAGGCGGTCGAGGCCGAGACGCTCGCAGCGTGCCATCTCCTCGAAGAAGGACTCACGCGACTTCTCGAGGCCATCCTCGTCGGGGTGACCGAGGTTGATGAGATAGCTGTCGTGGGGAAGAATCTGTGCTGCGGCATATCCCGCCTTTGCTGCAGCATCCTTGAATGTTGCTACCTGGCTATCTGTGAGTGCGGGAGCTATCCACTGGCGCTGATTCTTCGTAAATAGTGCGAAGGCTGTTGCTCCTATATTTTGCGCATTTTTTACGGCGTTCTCAACTCCGCCCGATGCGCTAACGTGTGCTCCAAAATATTTCATTTTATAAATCTTTTTTCGTTGTTCTTATTTTTATCATAGGCAAAGATACAAAAAATTGAGAAAAGATTAGTATATTTGCAATTGTATTTACTAATCCCCATATAAGATTAAACTATAAACGTTTGGATATTATGAAGAAATTTTACCTAACTCTTCTTTTGGTGGCATTTAGCCTTACAGGCGCTATGGCACAGGTGTCAATGGATGATGTTAATGCACAGGGTGCAAGTTTTGAGAACGATATGAAGGTTCAGGCGCTCGATGCAGACTATGTTTCGGATGCTAAGTTGCGTGCTGACCGCATTGCAAAGCGCAAGGAGCACAACACCGTAGACTTCTCGGCAAACCTCCACGGTTCGCTCACTGCATATAGTAAGTCTTGGCAGGCTGCGGGTGACAACACCGTAACAATCCTTGCAAGTGTAAACTTCCTCCACACATACAAGAAGAATAAGTTTACCCTCACAAACAACGCTTCGGCAAAGTTCGGCTACAACAACATGAAGACCGACCTCGGTGATGGCGTGCAGAAGGGCGTATGGTTTAAGAATGTCGATGAGATTGTGCTTTCGACAGCTCCACAGTGGGACATGGTACGCAACTGGACATATGGTGCTAACGTGAAGTTCCGTACACAGTTTGCTCCTGGCTATGGCGCACGTGGCGACAAGCAGAATGGCATCAGCCGCGTATCTAACTTCATGACTCCCGGTTACTTGGACGCATCACTCGGTTTTACCTATGTAGTTCCCTCGGAGAAGTTCCCTCTCAAGATAAACCTCGCGCCTGCTGCGATGAGCGCAACATATCGCCACGACCAGTACACATCTAAGGATTACGGTGTGCCCGCTGGTTACACATCAAAGTATGAGGGTGGTCTCTCTGTTCAGCTCGACTTCGACAAGACATGGGGTAAGAATGGCTGGTTGCGCTACCGCACTACTGCATACTCATTCTATGGTTGGATTACCGACCTCTCTTCTATGAAGAAGTTCGTTCCCACAGAGTTGGAGGATGGCACAATGACACAGTATGAGCACGTAGTGCCCACGCTCCGTTGGGAGAACACAATCGACATCAAGGCTACAAAGTATATCTCAACACAGATCTACTTCCAGCTCTACTACAACAAGGCTGAGTACCACAAATTGCAGGTATCGTCAATGTTGTCTGTAGGTCTTACCTATACATTCAAGAATAAGTAGTCCTTGAAAGAAGTTTGGTAGAGCCTTTGTATAGGTAGGGTAGTATGTTTGAGAATAGGGCGAATAGGTTTTCGACGTTGCTGTGGTTGACGGCATTGATTTGCATCGTGGCAAGTGCAATTTGGCTCGGTGTGGGCATAGGTCGCAGTAGGGAGCGCGCCCACATCCAAGAGCTCGTAGCCCAAAATGACGGCACCACGAATGTCAACATGGCGGAGTATGCCCGCGATATGGCAGCGATGGAGCAGTATTTGGCGGGTGACGACAAGTTGCTTCAGACGATAGCCTTCGTACGTAACTACTACGTTGACCCCGTACAGCTAGACACTATCTACGAGAAGGCTATTCCGGCGTTGCTCTCGGAGCTTGACCCCCACTCGGAGTATATCCCCGCGAAGATGTTTTCGTCGGTGAACGAGTCACTTGAGGGTGAGTTCGATGGCATAGGCATCGTCTTTAACGCCTCGACAGATACAATCACCGTGCTTAGTGTCATACCCAAGGGTCCCTCATCAGAGGCGGGTGTACGCCCCGGTGACCGCATCGTGAAGATCGACGGCAGAACAGTTGCGGGAAAGAAGATTCCGCAGGACTCTATGGTGCGCCTTATGCGAGGTAAGCGCGGTACACGTGTTAAATTGGGCGTTAAGCGTGCTTCGCTCGACGAGCTTGTCAATATAGAGGTTACACGCGCCCCAATTGAGATTCACAGCATCGAGACGGCATTTATGCTCGACAACGAGATTGGCTTTGTGCGCCTCTCGCAGTTCTCGCGCACCTCGTTTAACGAGATACATAGCGCCCTTGCACGACTCCGTGAGGAGGGTATGCGAGGTGTTATTATAGACCTGCGTGGTAATGGTGGCGGTTTCCTTGACCAGGCAATACTCATTGCCAACGAGTTCCTTCCGGAGAATAGCCTTATCGTATATACAGAGGACCGCTTCGGTCAGCAGATAAAGGAGTATAGTCGTGGTACGGGCAGCTCTGCGGACTTGGAGGTGGCTATACTTGTCGATGAGACGAGTGCCTCGTCAAGCGAGATTTTGGCGGGTGCTATACAGGATAACGACCGCGGCATAATCATCGGTCGCCGTACCTTTGGTAAAGGCCTTGTGCAGTCGCAGATACCCTTTGAAGATGGCTCGGCAATACGCCTCACGGTGGCTCGCTACTACACACCCTCGGGTCGCTCAATACAGCGCCCCTACACCAATGGCGACGAGATGGCCTACCACATGGATATTATCGACCGCTACAACCGCAACGAGTTCTTCTCGGCAGACTCAATACACTTCGATAAGTCGCAGAAGTTCAAGACTAAGGGTGGCCGCACGGTATATGGTGGCGGAGGTATTATGCCCGACGTATTTATGCCTCTCGACACAACTGGCATGAGTGATTACTACCGCAAGGTGTGGGATACGAACGTGCTCTATCGCTATACTATGGACTTCACAGATCGTCATCGCACAGCGATGGATAACGTAGGCTCACTTGCAGAGCTCGATTCGTTGCTCTCGAGTGGCGACCTCTTGGAGGAGTTCGTGGCGTATGCCGAGCGTAATGGTGTGGAGAGGGATGACGTGGGCCTTGCTATGTCGCGCGAGATTATCGAGGCGCAGTTGCGTGCCTATATCGGTCGCAATGCGTTACATGACGATGCTGGCTTCTACTACAACATCTATCCCATAGACGAGACCATGCAGCGCGCTGTCGAGGAGTTGCATACAAAACTTAACAAATCAAAGAAGAAGAGATAATGAAGAGAGTTATAGGTTGGATATTCGCTATCGTAGTTATCGCAGTTATAGTATTTGCAGCACTCAACTGGGGCAATTACAAATCTATGTGTTTCAATAAGGATGTTGAGGTTGCCGAGGTTGTAGAAAACGAAATTGAGGAGCCCGTAGAGGAGCCCCTCAATGTTGAGGAGGTTGAGAATACTAACGCTACTGAATCAACTCTTTAAGTTGCTGACCGAGGTTGGCATTCTCCATTACACCATTTATTAGCTCTGCGCCCGTACCATATAGATATATAGGTACCATCACGCCAGAGTGTCCTGTCGTTGACCATGTGTAGGCTACGCCCTGCTCCGATAGGTTGAAGTCGGCATTGCCACTGATGATGGCGAGGCCTCCCGTCTCGTGGTCGGCAGTCACAACTACGAGGGTCTCGGGGTGTTCGTTGGCGTATGCCACAGCTACCTCTATAGCCTCCATAAAGTCGCGCATCTCAGCCTGCTGACCCTCGGCATTGTTGCCATGTCCCATGCCGTCAATCAACGAACCCTCGACCATTAAAACAAATCCATTTTCATTGTCGCTTAAGTGGTCGATAGCCATTGCTGTTGCCTTGGCGAGGTAGCCCGTGCGATTCTCTATCTCCTTGTCGGCCAATAGCGCCAAAATGCGCTCGCCATCTATGTTCGTGTCGAGGTTATTGAGTAGCGTAAAACCACTCTCGGCGATAGCCTGGCGTGCCTTCTTATCGCTGCCATAGCGCTCCTCGAAGAATGCCATACCACCACCTATTGCGATGTCGATGTCGCTTGCGAGTAGTTGCTCCGAGATTTTCGCATACTCGTGGCGCGAGGGTACATGAGCGTAGAAAGCACCAGGTGTGGCGTGCTGAAGATATGTCGTAACGACTATGCCCGTTGCCTTACCCTTGTCTGCGGCTAACTCCATGAGTGACTCGGGGTTAGTGCCATCGGGAAGCTGGCCGAGCATAGTGTTGTTAGTCTTAAAACCCGAGGCGAGGGCTGTGCCCGATGCTGCCGAGTCCGTAACGCGGTTATCGAGCGAGTAGGTCTTCTGCAAGGCTACGTTGTCTGCCTCGTCGAAGATTGTGGTCTCGTAGTTATTCTCGAGCTGCATCATCGACGCCGAGGTGAGGCCCATGCCGTCACCGATAAGGTAGATTATGTTTTTAACCTCCTGTGCCTCAGTACTCAAGGCCGTTGTCAGGATAACAGCGAGTGTCGCAATTACTCTTTTCATAGTAGTGTCGTGTTAGCTATCTTATTTTGCAAAATTAACTAAAATAATGTATCTTCGCAAAAAAAATAACGCTTTTATGGTAGATGTTCGTATAGCAGAAGATTGGAAAGAGTTGCTCAAGGATGAGTTTGCGCAACCCTATTTCGAGGAGCTTACCTCGTTTGTTAAGGGTGAGTATGGCAGTGGGGTGGTCTATCCCGCGGGTCGTAATATCTTCCGTGCCTTCGACTGCTGCCCTGTCGATAAGATAAAGGTCGTAATCATCGGTCAGGACCCCTATCATGGCCCTGGTCAGGCTAATGGTCTCTGCTTCTCGGTGGGTGAGGGCGTCCCCTTTCCTCCCTCGTTGCGTAACATCTTGCAGGAGGTGCACGCCGATGTAGGTGCTCCTATCCCTCAGTCGGGAGAGTTGGAGCGCTGGGCAGAGCAGGGGGTGCTACTACTAAACGCTGTGCTTACGGTGCGTGCTCATGAGGCTGCGTCACATGCAGGACGTGGCTGGGAGCGCTTTACGGATGCTGTGGTTAAGGCTATCGCCGAGCGTAAGGAGGGCGTTGTTTATATGCTATGGGGCAGCTATGCACAAAAGAAGGGATCTATTGCAGACCCCTCCAAAAATCTTATACTCAAGGCTGTACACCCATCGCCATTGTCGGCATACCGAGGCTTTTTCGGTTGCAAACACTTCTCTGCTGCTAACGACTACCTAAAATCCATAGGCAAGGAACCTATTCGTTGGTAGCCCCCTTTGAACTACGATACTGCTTGGGCGAAAGGCCTGTGGCACGCTTAAAGTACTTGCCAAAGAACGACTGGTTGGGAAAGTTGAGTGATGCCGCAATCTGCTGTATTGTCATATCTGAAGATTGAAGCATGGCACGTGCTTCAAGTATGACGTGGCTATCTATCCACTCGCCCGCTGAGCGACCTGTGTTCTCTTTGACTAACTTCGATAGGTACTTAGGCGTGATGCAGAGTTTGTCGGCATAGAAACCTATGAGTCGCTCCTCGCGGTAGTGCTCCTGCACAAGCTCAATGAAGCGCTCCACGATGCTATTTTTGTAGGGCGCAGCGCTGTTGTCTATCTTGCGGAACTTACTTACACCACCATAGTAGAATACGCGAATAAGGTTCTCGATAACCTGCAAGCGGAAGGGGTTCTCCTCGTCCGATGCCGCCTTGTGCAGTATGGTGTAGAAGATTTGCAGGTGGCGTAGCGCATCTGCGGGAATCTCGTTCACGGGGTTGTTGTAGAGCGACATATACTGCTGCTGCCAGCCTGGAAGGTTGAGCATGTCGATAAAGCGCTTGGATACGACTATGGCTATGCCGTCGAAGTTGAGGCTGAAGTTTCCACTCTCGATTATCTGCCCGGGCATCAACGTAAGCAGCGTGGGGCTCTCAATCTCGTATGTCTGCAAGTTTATCTTCAGGGAGCAGTGTCCTGCGGTGCATATGCAAATCGCCGCATGGTTGAGTTTGTAGGGTTCATGCTGTGCGCTGAGGGGTACACCGTTGCTAAACGATATTAAGGCGAGGTCGTCGCCAATAACTATCGAGTCGGATGGTAGTTGTTCAAGTCCGATATTTTGTATAAAGCGTTTCATGGTTTTGTCGTTTTCATGTGGTACAAAGTAACGAACTAAATTTGTTATAACAAAACGCGTTTCTACCTTTAGAACAACAGTATTGTCTAAAAAGTCTTAAAAATATGGGATGTTTGGATTAATAGGCAAAAATAGTCAACCAATGCCATTGCGGCTTTAGGTGAAAAATATTTGCGATTGTTGAAAACTTATTGCCGAATAATTTGCTCGTGTCGCGCAATTTTTTGTATCTTTGATAAAAATTTGTGACTATGGCAAAGTTTATCGTAGAGGGCGGTCATCGCCTAAAGGGAGAGATAAGACCTCAAGGTGCAAAGAATGAGGCACTTCAGATTATATGTGCTGCGCTTTTGACGAAGGAGCGCGTGGTATTACACAATGTGCCCATCATCGCAGATGTGATGCAGCTCTTGGAGCTCATGTCGCGCATGGGCGTAAAGGTGGAGCGTCTGTCGGACGATGACTTCGCATTGCAGGCTGACGAGATAAACCTCGACTACTTGCGCTCGTCGGACTACCACAAGCGTTGCCGTAAGTTGCGTGGCTCGGTGATGATGATTGGTCCACTCTTGACCCGCTTCGGCGTGGGCTTCATGCCTAAGCCTGGTGGCGATAAGATTGGTCGCCGTCGCCTCGACACCCACTTCCTCGGCTTCCAGAAGCTCGGTGCAGACTTTAACTTCGATGTTAGCGACGAGTTCTATACCGTTGAAGCAAAGCGCCTTAAGGGTACATATATGCTCTTGGATGAGGCCTCAGTAACGGGTACTGCGAATATCGTTATGGCGGCAGTATTGGCTGAGGGTCGCACCACAATCTACAACGCGGCGTGTGAACCCTACTTGCAACAGTTGTGTAAGATGCTCAACCGTATGGGTGCCAAGATTTCGGGTATCGCATCTAACTTGCTCGTTATCGACGGCGTGGAGTCGTTGGGTGGCACGGAGCACACCATGCTTCCCGATATGATTGAGGTGGGTAGCTTCATCGGTATGGCTGCTATGACACGCTCGGAGCTTACTATCAAGAATGTATCGTACGACAACCTAGGTATTATACCTCAGCAGTTTGCACGCATGGGCATCCGCTTCGAGCAGCGTGACGACGATATCTTTATCCCTGCACAGGAGAACTATAGCATCGAGAGCTTCATTGATGGTTCTATTATGACCATCGCCGATGCTCCATGGCCAGGCCTTACACCCGACTTGTTGTCTATCTTCTTGGTTGTGGCAACGCAGGCTAAGGGTGCTGTGCTCATCCACCAGAAGATGTTTGAGAGTCGCTTGTTCTTCGTCGATAAGCTTATTGATATGGGTGCGCAGATTATCTTGTGTGACCCCCACCGTGCTACGGTCATCGGTCACAACCACGAGCATCCGTTGCGTGCGGCGAATATGACGTCGCCCGACATTCGCGCAGGTGTGGCGTTGTTGATTGCTGCTATGAGCGCGGAGGGCACAAGTACCATTCAGAATATCGAGCAGATAGACCGCGGCTATCGTGATATTGATAAGCGCCTTAACGCTCTTGGAGCGCGTATCACCCGTTTAGATGAATAATTAGTAATTAGTAATTAGTAATTAGTAATTAGTAATGAGGGTGTTACCTCTTGATAAGTTTAATTAGAAAAATAACATACAGGTAGAATAAATGTTTTTGGAGAATAATAAGCATAAGGGGTGGATTGAGGTTATTTGTGGCTCGATGTTCTCGGGCAAGACCGAGGAGCTCATCCGCCGCATGAAGCGTGCACAGTTCGCCAACCTCAAGGTTGAAATCTTTAAACCATCTATCGATGTGCGCTACTCGGAGGAGGAGGTGGTGTCGCACGACGCTAACGCCATACAATCTACTCCCGTAGAGTCGGCACAGAACATCCTGCTCATGACATCCGACGTCGATGTTGTGGGTATCGACGAGGCACAGTTCTTCGACGATGGTATTATTGATGTGTGCCGCCAGTTGGCAAATAGCGGTGTTCGCGTTATCGTTGCCGGTCTCGATATGGATTATAAGGGTGTACCCTTCGGCCCCATGCCCGCGCTTATGGCTACTGCGGAGTATGTGACTAAGGTGCATGCTATATGTGTTCGCTGTGGCGACTTGGCACACCACTCACACCGCCTTACGGCTGACGACAAGCAGGTTGTATTGGGCGCTCACGACACCTATCAGCCCATCTGCCGCCACTGCTTCAATGAACTCACAAACAAGTAGGTCGATATGATTAAGAATGTAGATAAGTGTGTTGAGGTTCTCCGTGCTGGAGGTCTCATCCTCTATCCCACCGACACGGTGTGGGGTATCGGCTGTGACGCCACAAATGAGGAGGCTGTGGCTAAGGTCTATGCTCTAAAGCGTAGCGAGGAGAAGACCTCGATGTTGTGCCTCATGCGTGATGCCGACATGATTGTACGCTATGTGAATAAGGCACCTGGCATCGCCTTCGAGGTTATGGAACTATCGGATAAACCCTTGACAGCTATCCTTCCTGGTGCTGTGGGTGTTGCAAAGAACCTAATTCCCGAGGCCGAGACACTCGGCGTGCGCATCCCCCAGCATGAGTTCTGCCAGGCGTTGTTGCGTAAGTTTGGTAAGCCCATCGTCTCTACATCGGCAAATATCTCGGGCGAGCCCACGGCAAAGCGCTTGAAGGATGTTGATGAGGCTATCATAAAGGGTGTTGACTATGTTGTACACCCACGTTTGGAGGGTAAGCCCACGCTTAAGCCCAGTTCTATCATCGCATTTGGCGAGGGTGGCGAAGTGGAAATCATTAGAAGTTAACGACTATGGCAGAGATACTTATAACCCCCATACAGAAGCGCTTCTCGGATGTAGACTCCTTCATGCACGTCAATAACATTTGGCAGCAGAGCTACTTCGATATGGGTAAGACGGAGTTTTATACTAAGGTGCTTGGTGTTACGGGCGTATTTGATAAGTTGCGCATCATAACTGCCTCGACACATACCGACTACTTCGGTCAGGTGCGCTTGACGGATGATATTGTGGTTACGACAGACGTGTCGCGTCTTGGCAATAAGAGCATGACCTTGCACCAGTGCATCAAGTCGGGCGAGAGGGTGCTCACGGAGAGTTCGTCTGTGATGGTGGCCTTCGACTTCGAGACCCAGCAGACGGTGCAGATTCCCGAGGAGTGGCGAGAGAAACTATCGCGCTACTTGAAGGAGTAAGTTAGACGGGCGTTGACCATTTGGTCGGCGCCTTATCTTATAGCATAAAAAAAGGACAGCATTGCGCTGTCCTTTCTTTGTTGAGATGTCTCTCTATTAGATCTCAGGCATAGGCTCGCCATCGAGGGCGATGACGTATGTAACCCAACCCATGTCGGTATTTACGATACCGAGGAGCTTAGTGCCATCAGCAGATGCGCCGATAGTGATAACGCCCTCCTGGATGTAGCTGTAGAGGTTGAGATCGTGCTCCTCAAGCAACCATGTAACGATAGGAGTCTGAGTCTCAGGATTATTAACTACGTCAACAACGTATGATGTAGTACCCATGTAGTAGGGGACGTCGTTGAGGAATGCGATGCCATCGTCGGTCATAGCTGTTACAGAACCGATAACACACTTGCCCTCGAATGTAGTGAGCTCACCTGTCTTAACATTGTAGCATGCGGGCTGTGCCACCTCGCCACCATCCTCGGGGTATGTCTTAGCGACGCTGTAGATGTATGTACCGTTAGGTGTCATGCGTGTCTGAGTATCACCGAATGTTAATGTAGGAACATACTCGCTGTCGTACTCAAATACAGGATATGTAAACGATGTGTACTCATCCTTCCAGTATACAGCCATCATAACAGCTGACTGCTCAGCACCTACGATCTCACGATCGGGGCTTACGCCACAAGGATTAACGCCTCCGAGTGGGTAGATGTTGTCGCCGCACTCCAAAACTGTGATACGGTCCTTGAGCAAGTCGTATGCGAAGGGAACGATAGAACCGTAGATGCCGCCGTAGTATGACTTCTCATCATACTCCCACCACCAACCTACTACATACATACCGTCAGGTGTAATAGCTGTGAATGAGCTCATGTCTGATGTGGTAAGCTCGCTGAGGTCGAGCTTGTGGATCTTGCCGTCGATGTACAAAGCAGCCTCACCGCCCTGGCTATTCTCGTAAGTAGCACCTGCGATAACACCCTCGTCAGATACGTCCATACAGTCGAAGTTCTCAATCATAGCGAGCTCGTCAGTGTTGAGGTCGATGATCATACCCTGGCGGTCGAAGCAACCTACAACCCAGCGACCGTTGTCAGAGATAGCTGTTGCTGTTGAACCGTTCATAGGGCACCACTCGCGGTATGAGGGTACCTTACGCTCACCGATAGTAACCTTCTTTGAGCCAATCTTTGAGTTCTTTGAAGCATCTGTAGAGATTGCCTGGAGATTCACAGTGTACTCAGTGTCCCACTTAAGACCCTCGAAGAGGTGAATAGTCTTGTCTGTCTTTACGTGCTCGTCCTCGTTGAGCCAGATCTCATAGTAAGCAGCACCGTCAACAGTGCTCCAGTTTACAGCGATTGTGTTCTCGTTGATGGTTACTGCGAACTCAGGTGTCGAGAGAGCACCAGGGTTTGTAGGCTCTTCTGGAGTACAAGCCATTGCTGCGATAGCGATAGCTGCAACTACAAAGCCTTTGAAAAGGTTTTTCATAGAAAATAAAATGTTTTAATGTGTCCTTTTTTTTCTGTCTAGTATGGTGCAAAGGTACATAAATATTTGGTAGTTGCAATAAGTGACACTCTTTTTTGCTGAAAATCAAATGTTAAAATAGTGTTTAATTGTGTCCTAAATGGCGTGTGTAATGTGCTAATTCGTCGTTGAAAATGTACAATTCGGCTCGAAAAATCTGCCGTCTAGTAATTTTCGTGGTCTCGATTTCGGAATGTCGGATATTTATGCTAACTTTGTGACGTTATGTGTACGCATGCGTAGGCGCGAGCGTGCATGAATACTTAAGAAGAGAGACAATTAATAATTACACAATAAAAACCGCATTACAATGAAAAGACTTCATTCACTCTTGATGATGCTTTTTGCAGTCATCGTAATGGTAGGATGTGGCGAGGATCCAGGCATGATTTTGCCTCCTAACCCCAATCCCGTTAACCCTAATCCTCCCTCAAACACCCCTTCGGACTATCCTCTTATCTCTACTGATCCAGCCTTCGTAACAGAGGCAATGACAGAGGATATCACCGTAATCCTCAATGTTGCTGGCACAGCAGCAGAGGACTTCAAGGGTGAGTTGTATGCTCACACTGGCGTGCTTACCGACAAGAGTACAACAACTGGCGACTGGAAGTATGTCCTCTCAGAGTGGGGTGAGAACATCCCCGAGTGTAAGCTCGAGAGCAAGGGTGACAACATCTGGCACTACACAATCAAGGGCGGTGTTCACGCTTGGTATGGCGTGCCCGATAGCGAGAAGGTTACACACATCGCATTCGTATTCCGCTCGGCAGACTCATCTATCGAGGTTAAGGATAACGGTAACGATATCTTCGTGGAGTTGGCTGTTGAGGGCCTCTCAGTGAAGATCATCTCTCCCGCAAATGGTTCTATCCTTCAGGTTGGCCAGGAGTACACCGTACAGGTTCAGCAGCAGGCTGCAACAAACGTTAAACTCTACAAAAATGACGTTGCTGTAGCTGAGACTGGTGGTGCAACACTCTCTTACACATATGCTCCTACAGCACCTGAGGACGTAGTATTCAAGGCTGTTGCTACTGATGGCACCAACACCGTTGAGGAGAGCATTAGCGTAGCGGTATTGGGCGAGACAGAGTCAGCTGTACGTCCTGCAGATGCTAAGAATGGCGTAACAATAAATGGCAACGAGGCTACATTCGTGCTCTTCGCTCCTGGCAAGCAGTCGGTTGTATTGCTCGGCGACTTCAACAACTATGCGCCCTCTAACGCCTCTATGATGAAGAAAGATGGCGACTACTTCTGGATTACAATCTCTGGCCTCGAGGAGGGCGTTGAGTATGGTTACCAGTACCTCGTTGATGGCACAATCAAGATTGGTGACCCCTACGCAACAAAGATTCTCGACCCATGGAACGACAAGTGGATCGACGCTTCGGTATACCCCAACCTTAAGGAGTACCCCGCAGAGTACACATCAGATATCGTATCAGTATTCGAACTCAACCCCGCAGAGTTCACATGGACAGCTACATCATATGAGCGTCCTGCGGAGAACTCTTTGGCAATCTATGAGTTGCTTATCCGCGACTTTACCGAGGAGGGCTCAATCAACGCTGTGACAGCTAAGCTCGACTACCTCGAGACATTGGGTGTTAACGCTATCGAGCTTATGCCTATCCACGAGTTCGATGGTAACGACTCATGGGGTTACAACCCATGCTTCTTCTTCGCAGCAGACAAGGCTTACGGTACTGAGGAGGCATACAAGACCTTCATCGACGAGTGCCACAAGCGCGATATCGCAGTTATCGTAGACGTTGTATTCAACCACGCTACAGGCCAGCACCCCTACGCTAAGATGTGGTGGGATGGTGGTGCAAACAAGACTGCTTCGAACAACCCATTCTTCAACGTTGACGCACCCCACAACTGGAGCGTATTCCACGACTTCAACCACACATACCAGTACACCGTAGAGTATATCGACGACGTATTGGAGTACTGGATGGAGGAGTACAACGTCGATGGTTTCCGCTTCGACCTCACTAAGGGTTTCGTTCAGAATCCTGGTAACTACGATGCTGGTGGCTACTCAGCGCAGCGTATCGGCATCTTGAAGCACTACGCCGAGACTATCCGCGCCGTAGATGAGGATGCCTATATCATTTTCGAGCACTTCTGTGACCAGAGCGAGGAGAACGAGCTCTACAACTCTGTAGGCGCGCTCTGCTGGAACAACAACCAGCGTGGAGGCTACAAGGAGTCTGTCCTCGGCTTCACAGGTGGCGGCAAGAGCAGCTTCTCTGACTTCAAGAAGGGCCGCATCAACAACATAGAGACTCACGATGAGGAGCGTATCGCATACGATGCTATCAAGTACGCACAGTCATGGGCTAAGCCTTGGGATGTGCTTACAAAGCGTCTCCAGGCGGTATATGCCTTCCACTTCCTCACTCCATATCCTAAGATGATGTGGCAGTTTGGTGAGCTCGGCTACGACGTATCTATCGAGGAGAATGGCCGTACTGGTCGCAAACCCGTACGCTGGAACTACTACGAGGATGCTAACCGCAAGGCTCTCTACGACGCTATGTCAAAGATTATCTCATGGCGTACTGACCACGAGGAGTACTATGGTCAGGCTGAGGTAACCGTTCACACATGGAGTGTTGGTGATGGCAACATGGGTGGTAAGACCCTCGTGATGGACAAGGTTATCGTTGTTGCAAACTTCAATAATGCTGAGTCGTCAACAACCATCAATAACCCCAACCCTGGCGAGTGGACTAACCTCATGACAGGCGAGAAGGTTCAGGTGAATGGCACACACACATTCACTTTGGCTGGTAGCGACTACATCGTATTGGTTAAGGAGTAGTCTAATATAATATATGTGGGGTTACCGTTACGCGCGGTAGCCCCATATCTAAATAATGAAGTATGAAACGTACTATTATTGACCTCTTTGAGGAGTCGGTAGCAAAATTTGGCGATAAGGAGTTTCTCTTGGAGAAGCATAACGGCAAGTTTGAACCTACATCATATGCCCAGACCAAGGTTGAGGCGCTTAAGACGGGTGCTGGCCTTGCCGCCATTGGCGTAAAGCCTGGCGATAGGGTATCTATCCTCGCGGAGGGTTGTAATAACTGGATTATTTCGGAGCTCGGTCTCCTCTATGCGGGTGCTGTGAGCGTGCCTCTATCTATAAAGCTCGAGGAGGCTAACGACCTATTGTTCCGCTTGCGTCATGCCGACGTTAAGGTACTCTTCGTGTCGAAGAACCAGCTGCCAAAGGTGTCGAAGATTGTTGACCAGCTCCCCGACCTTGAGCATATCATCGTATGGGGCGACGTGGAGAGCGATCTCGCCATAGCTGAGACTCTCGAGGCGCTTAAGGCGTGTGGTGAGCAATATCTTAAGGAGCATGAGGAGGAGTTTATGGCTATCAGTCGTGCGCTTCAGAACGACGATTATGCCACTATCACCTATACCTCGGGTACTACGGCAGACCCCAAGGGTGTGGTGCTCACACACCGCAACTACACCGCAAACGTGGAGCAGGCGCTATCGGTGGTATCTATACCCTCGACATGGCGCACGCTCATCATCCTACCTCTCGACCACTGCTTCGCGCACGTCGTAGGCTTCTATATCATGATTGCCTGTGGTGCTTCGGTGGCTACGACGGAGGTGGGACGTACACCCATGGAGACGCTTAAGAATATACCTATTAATATAAAGGAGGTGCGCCCACACTTCTTGCTCTCTGTTCCTGCGCTTGCTAAGAACTTCCGTAAGAACATCGAGACATCTATCCGCAAGAAGGGTAAGACCACAGAGCGCCTCTTTAACTTCGCTCTTAAGACGTCGTATGCCTACCAGGCAGATGGCTACTCTAAGGGTAAGGGCTTGCGCTGGATGCTTAAGCCCCTCGTAGCGCTCTTCGATAAGATTCTCTACTCTAAGGTGCGCGAGGCCTTTGGTGGCGAATTGCAGTTCTTCATCGGTGGCGGTGCGCTGCTCGATAGCGAACTTCAGCGCTTCTTCTACGCTATTGGCATCCCTATGTTCCAGGGTTACGGCCTTTCGGAGGCTACTCCCGTAATCTCGACAAATGTCCCCTCGAAGCGTAACCACCGCTTCGGCTCATCGGGTCGTCTTGTTCGTCCCCTCGAGATTAAGATTCTCGATGAGGAGGGCCGCGAGCTCCCCGTAGGCCAGAAGGGTGAGATTGTAATCAAGGGTGAGAACGTCATGGCGGGATACTGGAAGAATCCCGAGTCAACAGCGGACACCGTGCGTGATGGCTGGCTCTATACGGGCGATATGGGTTACATGTCTAAGGATAACTTCCTCTACGTCCTGGGTCGCTTCAAGAGCCTCCTCATCTCGAGCGATGGCGAGAAGTATAGCCCCGAGGGTATGGAGGAGGCGATGGTGGATAAGTCGCCATATATCGACCAGATTATCGTCTACAACAACCAGAACCCCTATACTATAGCCCTTGCCGTGCCCTCTAAGGAGAACCTTAACCGCACACTCGACGAGCGTGGTATTGAGGGTGAGGCACGCTACAGCGAGGCGGCAAAGATTATTGCTGCGGAAGTGGCAAAGTATCGCACTGGTGGTGCATACGCTGACGAGTTCCCCGATCGCTGGGTGCCCGCCGTTGTGGCTATTGCCGATGAGGCATTCACCGAGCAGAATGGCCTTGTGAACAGCACGATGAAGATTGTGCGCAACAAGGTTGAGAAGCACTTTGCCGAGGCCATTGCCCACGCCTACACTCCCGAGGGTAAGGTTATCGACAACGCTCGTAATATCTCTGCTATAAAGAAGATCTTGGGCTAAGGAGATAGACGTAACAGTTTATAAATAGGATGCGGATAGACTCTATCCGCATCTTTTTTGTTCACGCTTTACACATTGAAACAAAAAGAGCCCTGCCGAAGCAGAGCTCTCAATACGTGGGTAGAACCCGTATCAATTAGCCGAGGATCTCGAGCATCTTGATAGCTGCAGTTGCAACGGGAGTACCAGGGCCGAAGATAGCCGCAGCACCATCCTTATACAACTGATCGTAGTCCTGTGCGGGGATAACACCACCTACTACAACTACGATATCCTCGCGGCCCAACTTCTTGAGCTCAGCGATGATCTGGGGAACGAGGGTGAGGTGACCCGCTGCAAGTGATGATACACCTACAACGTGTACGTCATTCTCAACAGCCTGCTTTGCAGCCTCCTCGGGAGTCTGGAACAAAGGACCCATATCTACGTCGAAGCCGAGGTCTGCATAACCTGTAGCTACAACCTTAGCACCACGGTCGTGACCATCCTGGCCCAACTTAGCGATCATAATACGGGGCTGACGGCCCTCCTTCTTAGCAAAGTCAGCACACATCTGCTTTGCCTTCTCGAATGCTGAATCTGATTTCACCTCTGCTGAATATACACCTGAGTTCAAACGAATAACTGCCTTATAGCGACCTACGATCTTCTCGCAAGCGTCAGAGATCTCACCGAGTGATGCGCGAACCTTAGCCGCCTCAACTGCCAATGCGAGCAAGTTGCCCTCACCTGTGCGTACGCACTCAGTGATTGCTGCCAATGCTGCCTCAACAGCTGCGTTGTCACGGTTAGCACGGAGCTCCTGCAAACGCTTAACCTGGCTCTCACGAACTGCTGTGTTGTCTACAGCCAAGATGTCGATAGGTGCCTCCTTCTCCAAACGGTACTCGTTAACGCCGATGATAGTCTCAACGCCTGAGTCGATGCGAGCCTGCTTACGTGCTGCAGCCTCCTCGATACGGAGCTTAGGAATACCTGTCTCGATAGCCTTAGCCATACCACCGAGCTGCTCGATCTCCTGGATGTGCTCCCAAGCCTTGTGAGCGATCTCGTGTGTAAGAGCCTCTACGTAGTATGAACCTGCCCATGGATCGGCTGAACGACATACGTTAGTCTCCTCCTGGATGTAGATCTGAGTGTTACGTGCGATACGAGCCGAGAAGTCAGTAGGAAGTGCGATAGCCTCATCCAAAGCGTTGGTGTGCAATGACTGAGTGTGACCCAAAGCTGCACCCATAGCCTCGATAGCTGTACGTGCTACGTTGTTGAATGGATCCTGCTCAGTGAGTGACCAACCTGAAGTCTGAGAGTGAGTACGCAATGCCAAAGACTTAGTGTTCTTAGGCTCGAACTGCTTAACGATCTTTGCCCACAACAAACGTGCTGCACGCATCTTAGCGATCTCCATGAAGTGGTTCATGCCGATAGCCCAGAAGAATGACAAGCGGGGTGCGAAGGCGTCGATTGACATACCTGCGTTGATACCTGCGCGCAAGTACTCGAGACCGTCTGCCAATGTGTAAGCCAACTCGATATCTGCTGTTGCACCTGCCTCCTGCATGTGGTAACCAGAGATAGAGATAGAGTTGAACTTAGGCATGTTCTTAGATGTGTACTCGAAGATATCAGCGATAATCTTCATTGAGAACTCGGGTGGGTAGATGTAGGTGTTACGCACCATGAACTCCTTCAAGATATCGTTCTGGATTGTACCAGCGAGCTGGTCGAGGGTGCAACCCTGCTCCAAACCTGCAACGATGTAGAATGCCAATACGGGAAGTACGGCACCGTTCATAGTCATAGATACTGACATCTGGTCCAATGGAATACCATTGAACAACACCTTCATATCCTCTACAGAGCAGATAGATACACCTGCCTTACCTACGTCACCAACTACACGTGGGTGGTCAGCGTCGTAGCCACGGTGTGTAGCAAGGTCAAACGCTACTGAAAGACCCTTCTGACCTGCTGCGAGGTTACGGCGATAGAATGCGTTAGACTCCTCAGCTGTAGAGAAACCTGCATACTGACGAATAGTCCAAGGACGCATTACATACATTGTTGAGTAGGGACCGCGAAGGAAGGGTGCGATACCTGCTGCATAGTTCAAGTGCTCCATGCCCTCGAGGTCGGCAGCCGTGTAGTTCTCCTTTACAGGGATACGCTCGGCAGTCAACCAATCCTCCTTGGGAGCGTTCTTCTTGGTGCAGCACTCAGTGGCTGCAGCCTTATATTCTAGATCTGAAAATTTTGCTCTCATAGCTGTAACTGATTAGATGCCCAACTTGTTTAAGTAGTCCTTCAAAGTCTCGAGGACGTTGCTCTTGACGTTGATGAAGTTGTTGATGCCCTGAGCCTCAAGCTCTGCTGCGCATGCGGGTGCACCTGCAACAACGAGGATAGCCTTGTCGCCGAGGAGCTCCTTAACGCGTGGTGCAACAGTTGCGTAGTCGTCGTCAGATGCACATACAACAACGATCTCTGCCTTAGATGCCAACGCTGCCTCAACACCCTCCTCAACGCTCTTGAAGAATGTGTTATCCTCAACGCGGATACCTGCACAAGCGAAGAAGTTACATGAGAACTGTGCGCGCGCACGTGCCATACCAAGTGTGCCGCAAGTGAGCATGAACGCCTTAGGAGTCTTGCCTGAGCGGTCAACCTTCATACGCATAGCCTCGAATGCCATAGCACCACGGTAAGGTACGAGAACGTTGCCCTCAGCAGCCTTACGAGTTACCTTGCACTCGCAAATCTCCTTGTCAGCAACCTCAGTGAAGTTAGGATACTGGTTAGCGCCGAGCAAGATGAGACGACGTGTAGCGATGCTCTTGTCCTTAGCCTCAGCAGAAGCCTTGACGCGAGCTACTACGAAGCCCTCGTTGAATGCTGCGATGTAGCCACCCTTCTCCTCGATCTCGCGGAACAATGCCCAAGCCTCGTTTGCGATGCTTGTTGTGAGCGACTCGATGTAGTATGAACCACCTGCAGGGTCGATAACCTGATCGAAGTGTGACTCCTTCTTCAAGAGGAGCTGTGCGTTGCGAGCGATACGCTTTGAGAACTCAGTGGGAGCCTCGAAGCAGTAATCAAATGGCAATACCTCGAGTGAGTGTACACCAGCGATAGCTGCTGACATAGCCTCGGTAGTACCACGCAACATGTTTACATAAGGATCGTAAACAGTCTGGTTCCATGTAGAAGTTACGGCGTGAGCCACCATCTTGCATGAGCAATCCTTAGTTGGGTTGTAAGCCTTAACGATGTTAGCCCAGAGCATACGTGCTGCACGGAACTTAGCCATCTCAAGGAAGTAGTTTGCAGTAACAGCAAATGTGAAGCGAATCTTACGTGCAACCTCATCGATAGTGAGACCCTTCTCCATAAGCTTCACGAGGTACTCGTGTGCTGCAGAGAGAGTGAATGCGAGCTCCTCAACGATAGTAGAACCAGCGTTAGAGAATGTAGCACCTGCAACGTTTACAACCTTCACGCGCTTGTAGTCAGCAGTAGCCTTAACAAGCTTTGCGATAGCCTCGAACGCATCGTCAGCAAGAGCACCCTCTACTGAGAGACCCTTAACGATAGGATCGATGCAGAAGTTAAGACGAAGCTCGTCCTTAGGCTCGTTAGCATACTTAGCGAGAACCTTCTCAGCCAAAGTTGCAAGACCCTCAGCGTTTGAACCGCAGAATGTGAGCTCAACAGCTGTAGGAACGATGTCCTTCAAAAGTGCATCAACATCTACCTCGCAAGCGCAAGCCTTGCAGAAGCAGAAACCGAGTGAGTCAACACCCGAGTTAAGAAGTTTAAGAGCCTCCTCGTTAGCAGCCTTTGCGCACTCAACAGAGATAGTCTGGTGTACGCGCCATGTGTTGTCCTTAGAGACACCACGTACGAAGGGGAACTCACCAGCCTCCGCACCAAGATACTTTACCTCTGCGAGGTTCTCAGCACGGTAGTAGGGACGTACATTGAATCCCTCACCGGTCTTCCATACCAATTTGCGCTCGTAGTCTGCGCCCTTAAGGTCAGTTGTGATAACGGCCTCCCACTGCTCGGTAGATACTGGTGGTAACTCCGCGA
>JAEZPN010000045.1 GCA_023413645.1 Bacteroidota bacterium | reverse complement strand
CAGTAGCACGGATATAGCCCTCATCCTTAGCATCATTGGTATAGACAATCTTCAAGTCGTCGAACAAGATGGTTGCAGACTCCTCAGAGGTCTCACCCGTAGTAAGCTCAACAGATGCCGCCATACCACTCAACGATGCTACAGCTGAAGAAGCATACTCGATACCGTCAGCGAACTCGAAACGAATCTTATAGGTGAACACCAAAGGCTGAAGCGTAATCTCGAAAGGTGTGGGGTCTACAACCTTCTCGGGAAGATAGTCCTCGACATAGTTTGCGAACAACATATCGGGAGGCGACACAGTGCGCTCACCCTCAACGGCATATGCACTTGCCTCATACTCAGCACGAGTGAGCGTACGGGTTGTAGCACGCGTTGTAGCATCGGTACCCGAACGCGAGAAGATGATATACTCCGTATCGTTGTTGTAGAAGAGTATGTCGTTGAGACCCTCATACAAGGTTACAACACCACCATCGGGCTTGATATTGTGGAGGTTGTTGTTTGTGCCATCCTCATTGTAGTTCACAACACGAAGACCAGTAGGCTTTGTAGGACGCAACTCATCGTATGTAAGCGTAAACTCATCGGGCCAACGATACTCCCAGTCGGTAGCCTCATCGTAGATGTGCTCCTCCCAGTCGTAACGATAGTCGGCAATGATCTCAATATGATAGCGGTGTGCGTGAGAACGGTGATCCTCACACAAATCCTTATGAACGCACGATGTCATGCACGCCATAACCGCCAAAACTGCTATAATAAAGTATCTTTTCATCGCTTACCTCCTTTATCCTTATTGTAGTTATCACAGCCAATAAGCCATACGAGTGAAATCTCAACCTTGGTAGGGCCGAAATACTGACGACGCTTTGTTGCCTGCCATACGGGGTGACCATCAACGGGCTCATACTCCTCGAACAAACCCCAGTGATAACCACCAGCAATTGTGAAGTCGAGGTTCAAGCGCTTTGCGATAGGCAACGAGTAACCATACTCCAAAGCCACGATGTGGTTGGCACGGTCAATCATATTACCATTAGGCATACCCGCCATGAGACCTGTCTTACCAAGCTGGAAGTCGTAGGTCAAAATCTGGTAGTTAACACCGATGTGGTGACCCTGCAAAGGCTTGATGCGCGTAGGCTTGCCGAACCACCAACGAATTGAGGCGTCAGCACCATAGTAGCGCCAGTAGAAGTTCTTAGCATCGTTCTTCCACCATGCGTGCATGTAGTTTGCAGCGATAGAGAAGTTCTTACCGAGGTAGAACTCTGCACCGAGGTTAGGCACTGCAGCAAGGTCGTAGAGCATATTCGTCTTGATTGCCATGTAGAAGGGACGGCAGGGTGCAGCAGCCTGAGCTACTACAACCTCCTGAACTTCATCGTAGCAATCAACAAGGATTGTCGCTGTACGAGCCTCAGTAGACTTATTCTCTGCAACGTTGTATGTGAAGCTATCGTCGGTAACGGTGAAGGAGTCAATCCACTTAGCTTCGCTTGTAACAACGGGCTTAGTGTCGTCACCCTCAACATTTCGTGTATAGCCGATTGTATCTGTAGTGGCCTCAGAGGGATACTCCTCGCTATACTTCGAGAGTGTAATAGCGGGGGCAACACCCTCCTGCTCAACCACAACCTCCTGAGTCTTGTCGTAGCACTCAACAAGCATTGTCGCCTTACGAGGCTCGGTAGAGGGGTTTTCGGTTGTTGTATATGTGATACCATCCTCGGTAACAGTGATTGACTCAATCCAGTCGGCAGCTGTTGTCACCACGGGCTTTACATCATCAACCACATTCTTTGTGTAGTCGATTGTATCGGTTGAGCCACCAGCGGGGTGTGAAGCGCTGCTCTTTGAGAGTGTAAGCTCGGGATCCGCGCCATACTGCTCAACAACGACCTCATAAGTCTTGCCGTAGCACTCGAGAACGATTGTCGTAGCGCGCTGCTCAACACTTGGGTTGGGAGCAACGGTGAATGTCACATCCTTACCAGTGGGAATAAGCTCATCGACCCAACCATCCTTCGCACGAACAGTTGGCACGATGTTGTCTGTAACGTTCTTGTCAAATGTAATCACACCCGTAGCGCCCTCAGCCGAGTAACGCATGGGCGAAGATGATGTAATCAAAAGCTCAGGAATTGTCTCCCACCAGAACTCGCAACGCGCTGACGCATAACGCAACTGTGGGAAGAGTTTAGCATATATCCAGCGATAAGCCTCGCCACCTCTCAAAGCGCGTAGGGCATTGTAGCGCTTCTCAACCTCCTTGCCACCCTCAACAACAATTGCAGGGGTGTTGTGCAAGATGTCGAGCACCTCATCGCGATAAGGAACACTCTTGTTCTCTTCAACAAGTTTGATAAGCAAATCCCAGTCGATGCCTGTCTGCTCAACAGAATAGTCGAGATCTGCAGATATCTCGCGACTAATCCACTTTGTGATAGCCTCGGCACGCTGTTGTACAAGACGGTCATTCACAGTCTTACCACCCTCGGGTGATACACTCGCCACGATGCGAATCTGACGGAAGTGTGCTGTCGTATCCGATTGATACGCCTTAACCACCTTAGCAAACTCTGTCAAGGTAGCCTTGTTGTCCATGTAGTTCTCATCGAGGGTAGCGGTACCCACACGGAAATGGACAAGCACCGATCTCGTCTCCTCACGGTCGATCTGTGCGAACGACACGATGGGGAAGAGCATCGATAAAACCATTACCAATAAAAGTTTCTTCATCTCAAATATCTCTTTTTTTTATTTTTCTTTGCACAACTTTATGTTCGGGTTTGCACTAAATTACCCGCATTTTCGCTATGGGGAAATAACCCCCAAAAGATGAACGAACCATTTTCCTGCTGAAAAACGGCCAATCCACACTCAATTCTTTTCTCACACATACCCCGAACACCACTTTGTAACCTACTGGTTAACAGTGCATTGCTAAAGCTGTGGGGGGGGGTAAATTCATATTGTTCACTTTAACTATACAAAGATATAAAATTTTTTCTATCCAGCAAACAAAATCGCAACTTTTTTTCATATCATATTGGGGGAAATGATGGCATTTGAAACCTTAAAATCGCCAATTTTTCCAATAAAATCCAGGTATATAATCGACTCATCCCATACACTTATTATAGACATATAGAACAATTATTCAACCATACAACACATGGACACACTCCTAAAATAGCGGTTTAAGGGACAAAAAAAAGAGAACCTCTTTCGAAGTTCTCTTATGCTCGGAATGTGTTTCTTGCACACAAACCATCATACACAAGACCAACAAGACGACGAATGTCGTCGGGCTCTACATCGAACATAACTGACTAAAAACAAAAAAGAGAGGCGTTAACCTCTCTTTCTGTGGTGCCACCGGGAAACATTTTCAAGCGTGTGACCTTTTGTGTGTTAGCGTTATTAGTGTTTAGCCTAATCCAATGCTCACGAATTGAACACGGCTATAATTCACCATTTTTCACTACTCTTTATATGCTGCTTTCTACACTCACAAAGGTAGTAAATTATAAAAAGCTAAGTCATCTAACCTGCACCAGCACCAATTCGCAGGGATTTCAAAGCGCACATTCTCATAATGTGACTTATCGGTAGCCGCAGGGGAATAGATTATTGGCTATAGCACGCTCGTATTGTTTGAAAACCTCACTTTACTTTGTGGCACAATTTTGGGAATTAAATATGAGATACTTACAAATTTCCGCTATGAAACAGAACGACAAAAAACATCTAACGGCCGAGAATGGTCGCCCCATTGCCGACAACCAGAACACGCAGACCGCAGGCGTTCGTGGGCCTGTGACGATGCAAGATCCATGGCTGATGGAGAAATTAGCCCACTTTGACCGCGAGGTGATTCCTGAGCGTCGTATGCACGCCAAGGGCTCGGGTGCGTACGGCACATTCACCGTTACCCACGACATCTCGGCATACACTCGCGCCTCGATATTCTCGGAGGTGGGCAAGAAGACCGACTGCTTTGTGCGCTTCTCGACCGTTGCGGGCGAGCGTGGTGCAGCCGATGCCGAGCGCGATATTCGTGGCTTTGCAATGAAGTTTTATACCGACACGGGTAATTGGGACTTGGTGGGCAACAATACGCCCGTTTTCTTCCTGCGTGACCCGCTGAAATTCCCCGACCTCAACCACGCCATTAAGCGCGATCCTCGCACGGGTATGCGCTCGGCAAATAGCAATTGGGACTTCTGGACGCTGCTCCCCGAGGCACTGCATCAGGTGACGATTACAATGTCGCCACGCGGTATTCCCGCCTCGTTTCGCCATATGCACGGCTTTGGTAGTCACACATATAGCTTTATCAATGCTGACAATAAGCGCACTTGGGTTAAATTTCATCTGCGCACCTTGCAGGGCATAAAGAATATGACCGATGCCGAGGCAGAGGCTGTGATTGCTAAAGACAGAGAGTCGCATCAGCGCGACCTTTTTGAGGCGATTGAGAGGGGCGATTTTCCTCGTTGGCAGATGCAGGTGCAGCTGATGACCGAGGAGCAGGCGAAGGAGTATCATATCAATCCGTTCGACCTTACGAAGGTGTGGTATCACGGCGATTTCCCGCTGCACGATGTGGGTATCTTGGAGCTCAACCGCAACCCCGAAAACTTCTTTGCCGAGGTCGAGCAGGCGGCATTTAACCCGATGAATATCATCGACGGCATAGGTTTCTCGCCCGATAAAATGTTGCAGGGACGTCTCTTTTCGTATGGCGATGCGCAACGATACCGCTTGGGCGTGAATCACCACCAGATACCCGTAAATCGCCCTCGTTGCCCGTTCCACTCCTACCATCGCGACGGCCAGATGCGCACCGACGACAACGCTGGGCGCACGATAAGCTACGAGCCAAATAGCTATGGCGAGTGGCAGGATTCGCCAGTGCTGAAAGAGCCACCTTTGGCAGTTTCGGGCGAGATCTATAACTACAACGAGCGCGAACTCGACAGCGACTATTACACACAGCCGGGCAAGCTATGGAGACTGATGTCTGCTGAAGACCAAAAGGCAACTTGCGAGAATACGGCACGCGCTATGGGTGATGCTGATGTATTTATAAAGTACCGCCATATCCGCAACTGCCACCGCGCCGACCCGTCGTATGGTGAGGGCGTAGCAAAGGCATTAGGTTTGTCACTCTCGGAAGCCCTAATCGCCGACGACCCCGCCCACCCATCGTGGGATTGGAGGTAGCATAAAAACAATGGCGACCACTCAATATCGAGCGGTCGCCATTGGCTTGTATATTTTTCACCGACTACAAGAGACTTCGCCTTAATATTGTTCTGGCCCACTTGGCCGGCGGAGAAATCGGCATTGACGTCCACCCCGTCCACCAGTTGCATTTAAGCAGCGCCTTCTCCTGCGTGTACGCCCGAGAGAAAGGCGGCGATGACCTGCCACTGATACCA
>JAEZPN010000116.1 GCA_023413645.1 Bacteroidota bacterium | reverse complement strand
GATGGGTTGCACTTAATTTCTTGTCAGAAGGGGTCAGATGCAACGCTCGGCAAAAAAAATGCGGATAGGTTGTACTAAGGCGTACTACCTATTCGCATTTTCTTTTGTTAGCGGCAGCAGATGTGCCACTTATCACAAGAAATCCTTCGCAAAACATCGCGATTTTTATGCAGCATATCCGCATATTATCCCAAATTAATGAATGGAGTATTTCACGACATTAAGATAGCAGAGTACCCACAGACATAGAGCAGGCAGGCAGAGCAAGCCAAACAGAAAAGGTGCAACCGAAATCAGGCTGCACCTTTATCATATCATATAATATAGTATGCCCAGCAGCGCGAAACCTCCAACGCCTTAAGGGGACACTGCACCAAATGGCTAAAACTCCGTGAAGCTCTCGAATGTGCGATCAGCATAGAGAACGATTACGCGCGACACCTTTTTACCCGCACTCTTAGGGGTAGAAAAAATGGGAGAAAAATCATTTTCCTCAATTTTTTGAGGCTCCGTAGTTTCGATATTTTGAGCCGTCTCAAATGGTAGCGACGGCGAAGAGGGGGCAACATCGAGGGACTCCTGGCGTGGAGTAGTGGTGGGCGACACCTCACCACGGTAGATCTCCGCGCTGTCAAGCAGCAGCCAGTCGGGGTTGATATCGGGGAAGGCCTTGAGGATTTTTACCACCAAATCGAAGCTCGGCTTGTTACGACCCGATAGAATATGCGACAATCCTGAGGGCTGTATTTCGAGTAGGCGAGCGAGCGATGTTGCTGTGAGGCCCTTATTTTTTAGCAAAAACTCCAATTTTTCCTTCATAATCTGTAATTTTTACAAAGGTAAGAAAATTATTCTTGTAAAGCAAATTTTCCTTACAAAAGTAAAGAATGACAAAGTGTTAATAACATTCACATTTGTAATTTACGAAATTATGTAAATACCAATAAATAGAACGAGCTATAATAATTATTATATAATAAGCGTAACTCGCTATTATTTCAGCGTTTACACACACAACACACTATTATCAGCACGTTATTTAGTTAAATGGTCGTTTTGAGCCTATTTTACTATATTAAATTTTAGATAAAACTCCGTAGCGCTTTATTTTCAAGTAGTTAGAAATTAATATCAATTATTTTAACAACCTTAAAATAGTGTAAAATAGGAGGTTCAATAGGGTTCAATGAAATATGACATATGTAACAATAAACAGTTATTAACAGATAGAATTGTGATTACTTTTGTAATTATCACCATAGCAATACATCTGTAACCGTTTTACATTTGTAATTACATTTGTAAAGCTATGACAAATTTACAACGGTAAAGTGCGAATTAAGTGCGAAAAATGGGGAGTGTTGATTACTTAGTTTGATTATGTTAAATAAAAATATAGGGTACTATGTTAATAACATAATACCCTATTCTTTATCAACAACTTACAAGTTGTTAACAGTCAAATTTTACTGCAATGACTTTGCTATTTCGAGGAATTCTTCTGTTGATAATTCGAGCTTCTTAGCACCGAAATCTACATCCTTTTCGGTGTTCATAGGCACCAAATGTATGTGTGCATGGGGCACTTCGAGGCCTAAAACCACTGTTGCCACCTTCTTACACTGTGTAGTTGCCTGAATTTTCTTCGCAATCTGTTTTGCGAATACGATCATCTCAGCCAACTCATCATCCTCGAGGTCGTAGAAATAGTCAACCTCGCGCTTGGGAATAACCAAAGTGTGGCCCTTTGCCAGGGGAGCGATGTCGAGGAACGCATAGAAGCGCTCGTTCTCGGCAACCTTGTAGCTGGGGATTTCGCCCGCTACAATTCGTGAAAAAATTGTCGCCATAGTTAAGTATGAAATTTAGTATAAAATTGTTCCTTTTTTCAGTCGTCATATTTTCGTGGTGCGACTACCCCACATGTTTGGTTTAAGTGGCGAACTACCCCACGTGCTTACTACAACAGAGCAGCCCGAGCAACGAGTTTAAGAGCAGTAGTTCTTGCCACGATGTCGCGCAACGAGCGTCAGGTATTGAGCAGACGCTTTACCCTATCGACGCCCTTTATCTGACGGATATTATCCAACAGCGCATTGAGGCTCACGATATCCTGAACATACAAACTAATGGTACCCTCGAAGATTCCATCGTGCGAATGGATATTAATAGCTCGCATATTTATGCTGAAGTCGGCTGTGATAATTCGCGTCAAATCCAGCAGCACACCAGGGCGGTCGACGCCACTAATCTCCACAGTGGCAAGATACGAGACGGCCTTCTGCTGAGACCACTTAATCTCCTCCTTTAAGATGTTATCTCCCGACTGCGCAGCAAGACGAATGAGTGTGTCGCAGGTCGACTTATGCACTACGATAACGCCACTCTTGGGGTCGCGGTAGCCGACAACATTATCGCCAGGGATAGGCTCGCAACACTCCGCCATGATAAACTCCGGAGCATCGCTTCTACCCTCCTCGGGCAGCGTGTCATCAAGCGAATATGTCTCGTCGTCGAGGTCCAAATCCTCGGGTTCCTCACTCTCCGTGCCCGGCAAAAGGAGCTTCCAGAACTTCGATATCTTGCGCGACGAGTTCTCCCTAAGCAGCTTGTCGAGGTTGTCGAGACTGATGATGCCAGCGCCAATCTTACTATAAAGTTCGTCCTTATTTCGGCACTCATACGCGGGCATCAGCTTCCTAAGAACACGGCCACTGAGCGTCACGTTATGCTCCTCGAGGCGTGTACGCAGGAGCTCCATGCCGTAGTTTATGTTATCCTCGCGCTCACGCTTCAGGTAGTCCTGAATAGACTGTCGCGCCTTGCTCGTGATGACGGCATCGAGCCACTCGGCCTTGGGGTGTGCATTCTCCGCCGTGATGACCTCAATCTGGTCGCCACTATTCAGGAGCGCCGTGACAGGCATTATCTTGTGGTTTATCTTAGCACCTATGGCGTGATCGCCAATCTTGGTGTGTATCTCGTAGGCAAAGTCGAGCACCGAAGCGCCATAGGGCAGCGTCTGCGGCTCACCCTTGGGCGTGAAGACCACGATGTCGCTCTTGTACAACGAGAGCTTGAAGTTGTCGAGGAACTCGAGAGCATTCTCCGAGGGGCTGTTCAGGGCATCGCGCACCTTCTTCAGCCAGCGGTCGAGGCCATCCTCCTCCTGCGTTATCGAGGCGTGCTTATACTTCCAGTGTGCCGCGAAGCCACGCTCCGCGATGTCGTCCATGCGTTCTGTGCGCACCTGCACCTCCACCCACGTGCCCTCGGGACCCATAACCGTTGAGTGCAGCGCCTCGTAGCCGTTCGACTTGGGTATGCTTATCCAGTCGCGCAGGCGGTCGGGCTTGGGCGTGTATATGTCCGTGACGCACGAATATACCTGCCAGCACTGCGTCTTCTCGGAGGGGAAGGGCAGCGTCTTAAAGACGATGCGTATAGCGAAGAGGTCGTATACCTCCTCGAAGGGTATCTCCTTGCGGCGCATCTTGTTCCAGATGGAGTATATGCTCTTCACGCGCGCAGAAATCTCGTATTGGAACTTGTTGCGGTCCAACACCTCGCGTATGGGGGCTATGAAGCGCTCGATATACTCCTCGCGCTCGCTCTTCGTAGCGTCAATCTTGCGGCGTATCTCCTCGTACTCCTCCGGGAAGCGATACTTCATGCAGAGGTCCTCCAACTCGCTCTTTATGGCATGTAGGCCGAGGCGGTATGCCAGTGGCACGAAGAGGTATATTGTCTCGCTCGTAATCTTTATCTGCTTGTTGCGGGGCATGGCACCCAGCGTGCGCATGTTGTGTAGGCGGTCTGCAATCTTAATGATTATGACGCGCACGTCGTCCGAGAGCGTGAGCAGCACCTTGCGGAAGTACTCCGCCTGCTCCGTGGTGTCGTTCTTGTAGACACCCGCCATCTTCGTTAGGCCATCCACCATCGAGGCAATCTTGGGCGTGAAGATGCGCGAGATGTCCTCTACGGTGTACTCCGTATCCTCCACCACATCGTGGAGCAGTGCCGCCACCACCGACTTCTTGCCGAGGCCTATCTCCCTCACAGCAATTATCGCCACCTCTATAGGGTGGATTATGTATGGCTCACCCGAGCGGCGACGCACGCCCTTGTGCGCCTCCTTAGCCAGCAGAAAGGCGCGCTTGACAAACTGCCAATCGTCCTCCCTCTTGCACACCTTCGCCTTGCGGCACTCATCCTGCAGCTCTTGCCACTTCTCCTCAATGAGTATTTCATCTTCGGGCGTATACTTCATACCTCGCTGTTTTGTATATATGCCAAAGCACGACTACCCTATCTTGGGAGTCGTGTTTGGGTTTTAGTTACTATTATTTTAGCGCCTTACGCTATCTCGCAGAGTTCTCGCTCATCGCCTGGCGAACACGCAACTCAATCTCCTCCATGAGCAATGGATCGTTCTTGAGAGCCTCCTTCACAGAGTCGCGGCCCTGGCCAATCTTCTTGTCGCCATACGAGAACCACGAGCCAGACTTCTTGATGATCTCGTAGTCCACGCCGAGGTCGATAATCTCGCCCATCTTTGAGATACCCTCGCCGAACATGATGTCGAACTCAGCCTTCTTGAATGGGGGTGCCACCTTGTTCTTCACGACCTTAACCTTGGTGCGTGTACCGAGCTGTTCCTCGCCATCCTTAATTACCGAAGCACGGCGGATGTCGATACGCACGCTGGCGTAGAACTTAAGCGCATTACCACCCGTTGTAGTCTCAGGATTACCATATACCACGCCAATCTTGTCGCGAAGCTGGTTGATGAAGATACATACGGGCTTTGTCTTTGAGATTGAGGCTGTGAGCTTACGCAATGCCTGCGACATGAGGCGCGCCTGGAGACCCATCTTCGAGTCACCCATGTCACCCTCAATCTCCGCCTTGGGAGTAAGTGCCGCCACAGAGTCGATGACGATGATGTCGATGGCGCTTGAGCGAATCAACGAGTCGGCAATCTCCAACGCCTGCTCGCCATTGTCGGGCTGCGACACGAGAAGGTTGTCTACATCTACGCCCAACTTCTGTGCATAGTAGCTGTCGAAGGCGTGCTCTGCGTCGATGAATGCCGCGATGCCACCCGCCTTCTGCGCCTCGGCGATAGCGTGTATTGCAAGGGTTGTCTTACCCGATGACTCGGGGCCAAATATCTCAATTACACGACCCTTGGGGTAGCCACCCACGCCCAACGCCATATCGAGCGTGATAGAACCCGTTGGAATCACGGGGACATCTGTCACAGTCTCGCTCGACATACGCATAATAGAGCCCTTGCCGAAGTCCTTCTCAATCTTATCCATTACTGCCGACAACACCTTCAACTTGTCAGCACTAACCTGTACTTTCTCTGCCATAATATATCTTTTTTTACATTTATTACTTATCCAATAGCTTGATAATCTGACCGTAAGAGTCCTTAGTATCAACCTTCTCGATGATGTGTGTTACGCGTGCCTCCGCATCCAAAATGAATGTTGTGCGCACAATGCCCATATACTCTCTGCCACACATCTTCTTCTGCTGCCATACGCCCACCGCCTCCGAGAGTGAGTGGTCTGTGTCGGCAAGGAGCGTGAAGTTTAGCTCGTGTTTGTTGCAGAAGTTCTGGTGCGACTTCACAGAGTCGGGACTAACGCCTACAATCTTGTAACCACGCGCCTTAAGCTCCTCCTTGGCATCGCGGAGGCTCTTAGCCTCGAGCGTGCAACCCGATGTGTTGTCCTTGGGATAGAAGTAGAGCACCGTGGGCGAGCCCTTCAACTCGTTGAGCGTAAAGCTCTCGCCGCTCTGCGTAACGCTCTTAAAATCAGGAATTAAGTCTCCTATCTTTATATTTATCTTACTCATAGTTATATCTCGTTTTATGTTATTCTATTATTTACTCTCAAAGTTACTATTTTTTTCCGAAACCGAGAAATATAGCTACTAATTTTTATTTATATAACTATAGGTATAGACTATACACACATCTTATGCCTCGCGCGTGATGTGCACCTGCGAGCGGAAATCTGCCTCGGTGGTATTCAGGCGGTAGCGACACGCTGGGCAGCGCATAGCACACTCGGTGTCGATGTGCATCTTGCCCGCAGCCTCGGCATCGCTCATTGTGCGGTAGTAGCTTGTTATGCTGTACTCGGTGTGTGTGCCACAATGGCGGCAGTCGATGGTGTAATTGAGCTTCATAACGGTAGTGGTTTTAGGTTTATCGTTTTGTTTCACGATGCAAAGTAACCACCACTTTTTGACAGGTATCGTCAAAGGATTTTATTTTAGTGAATTTAGAGAGTTAAGAGAATATAAAGAACTTAGGGAATTTAAGGAATTTAAGGAATTTAAGGAATTTAAGGAAATTAGAGAAAAATAACCACCAACCCCAATCTCCTTAATCTCCTTAACTTCCTTAACTTCCTTAATCTCCTTAATCTCCTTAATCTCCTTAATCTCCTTAATCTCCTTAATCTCCCTACACGCTCCCCTACCCACACCCCACGACCCAATTTCCTGTCAGAAGGGGTTAGGCTTGGCCTCTTAGTTGGGTGTGTAATTTCTTGTCAGAAGGGGTTAGGCTTGGCCTCGACATGAAAATAGCCCGGATGGGACATACTAAGCGTATTTCCCATTCGGGCTATTGATTGAGAGGTCGAGAATGACCCCTTATCACAAGAAATTAGCCGAGGAAGGCAAGCAATAGACCCGCCGCAACTGCCGAACCGATAACACCTGCTACGTTAGGACCCATAGCGTGCATCAAAAGGAAGTTGCTGGGGTTAGCCTGCTGACCAACGGTCTGAGATACACGTGCTGCCATAGGCACAGCAGATACACCTGCAGAACCGATAAGTGGATTGATCTTCTCCTTGCTGAAGAGGTTCATAATCTTAGCCAAGATTACGCCAGATGCTGAACCCATAGCGAATGCTACGACACCCAACAACAAGATACCAAGAGTCTTGAGGTCGAGGAACGCCTCAGCTGTTGCAGTAGCACCTACAGAGATACCGAGGAAGATGGTAACGATGTTCATCAACTCGTTCTGTACGGTCTTTGACAAACGCTCAACAACGCCACACTCCTTCATCAAGTTACCCAACATCAAGCAGCCGATAAGTGGTGCTGCAGAGGGCAAGAGCAATGCGATGATAACAGTGATAGCGATGGGGAAGATAATCTTCTCGCGCTTAGAAACAGTGCGAAGCTGCTTCATCTCGATCATGCGCTCCTTCTTTGTAGTCAAGAGCTTCATGATAGGGGGCTGGATAACGGGCACGAGTGCCATGTAAGAGTATGCAGCCACCGCGATAGGACCAAGCAACTGTGGAGCAAGCTTCGATGTGAGGTAGATAGCCGTAGGACCATCAGCACCACCAATGATACCGATAGAACCAGCCTCCTTGAATGTGAACATACCCATAGCGATAGCACCGATGAAGGTAAGGAAGATACCTACCTGTGCAGCAGCACCGAGCAACAAGCTCTTAGGGTTAGCAATCAATGGACCGAAGTCGGTCATAGCACCTACACCAACGAAGATCAAGCAAGGATAGATACCGAGCTTAACACCGAGGTAGAGGTAGTCCAAGAGACCTGCGCCACCAGAGCCAATAGCCTCCCAGTTTACATGACCACCCTCGAACAAATTAGCGTGGAACATCTCCGCACCAGGAAGGTTAGTCAAGAGCATACCGAATGCGATAGGCATCAAGAGCAATGGCTCATACTTCTTTACAATAGCCAAGAAGAGCAATACGAATGCGATGAAAATCATCACCAGATTCTTCCAGTTTGACGTATTCTGCAAAGCAGAACCAAACTTAGCATACTCTCCGTCAGTATTGGTAACATCACCATCCAAACGTGCGATACCTGAATCAGACACGAATTTGTTCAATGCCTCAGTTGGATTGAAACCCTCCTCCTCAGCAGCAGCAGCCTCTGCAGTCTCCTCAACAGCAGGTGCATCAGCTGGAGCCTCCTCGTCGATGAGCATGATACCCTCGTTTGCCTCGGTTGCAGGAGTATCAATCACCTCGCCCTGAACAGGCTCGGCGGGCTGATTATCCTGTGCCTGCAAGGGCATCACGAACATCACAGCTGCGATGAGCAATGAAAAATAGAATTTTACACTCTTCATATTACGTTAATAATTAAAGAGTTAGTATTACTCAAGGTCGATGAGAGCCTCACCCTGCTGAACAGCCTTACCCTCAGTAACGTAAATCTTCTTAACCTTACCAGCAGCAGGAGCCATAATCTCGTTCTCCATCTTCATAGCCTCCAAGGTCATGAGAACCTCACCAGCCTTAACTGCCTGACCCTCCTGAACCTTAATCTTAGAGACGTTACCTGGAAGTGGTGACTTGATTGAGCCAGCGTTGCCAGAGATAACCTGCTCGGGTACGTCTACGAAGTCGCCACCAGACTGTGAAGGCTTAACAGCGGCAATCTTGGGAGAAACGATAGCCTCCTCCTTCTCAACCTGAACGGTGTAGCTCTTACCATTAAGCTCGACACGAGCTGTGTTGCGCTCTGTCTCCTCAACAATGGCCTCGTAGCTCTTGCCATTAATATTGAATTTGAATTTCTGCATAATTGCGTGTTTGATGTAGTGGTGTTAGTTTTACAATTGTTTGTTGATGTTACGCACCTGCCATGCCGAAACGTCGTGGTTCTGGCGGAAGGTGAGCACATCGCTCTCCTCATCGTGACGATTGAAGAAGAGGTTGACAGCCATAGCGATGGCTGCCACCTCCTCGTCAGAGATTTCGTCAGATGATGTTGCGACGGGTGCTACTGCAGCTGCCTTACGCTCCTTGAAGATAAATCCGAAAAGCTTCAAGATGAAGATAAGGAGTACAAGCACTGTAAACACCAAGCCGATGCTCACAAGTGCGATAAGGCCTGCATCACCCAAATTTGCTGCAAGAATCATCATAACTTACTTATATATTATTATAAGACTACAAAGGAATGTTGTTATGACGCTTTGCGGGGTTCTCCAAACGCTTGTTGCGCAATGACTCCAAAGCACGGATCACGCGGAAACGAGTGTTGCGAGGCTCGATAACGTCGTCGATATAGCCGTAGCGTGCTGCGTTGTAGGGGTTAGAGAACTTGTCGCGGTACTCCTGCTCCTTCTCTGCAACGAACTTAGCCTTATCCTCCTTGTTCTCGAATGAAGACAACGCCTTAGCGTGCAATACCTCAACAGCGCCGCTAGCACCCATAACTGCGATCTCAGCTGTAGGCCATGCGTAGTTAACATCTCCACGGATGTGCTTAGATGACATCACGATGTATGCACCACCATATGCCTTACGCAATGTAACAGTGATCTTGGGAACAGTAGCCTCGCAGTAAGCGAAGAGAAGCTTTGCACCGTGTGTGATAACACCACCGTACTCCTGAGCTGTACCGGGCAAGAAGCCAGGAACGTCAACCAAAGTAACCAAAGGAATGTTGAACGCGTCGCAGAAACGTACGAAACGTGCAGCCTTACGTGAAGCGTTGATATCGAGTACACCTGCCATGAACTTAGGCTGGTTAGCGATGATACCAACTGACTGGCCGTTGAAACGTGCGAAACCTGTGATGATGTTCTTTGCGTATGCAGCTGCACTCTCCAAGAACTTACCATCGTCAACGATAGCCTTGATAACCTCCATCATGTCGTAAGGCTTGTTGGGGTTGTCAGGGATGATGTCGTTCAAGATATCCTCCTTACGTGCGATGTCATCAGTACATGGCTGGTCGGGAACCAACGCTGTGTAGTTCTGAGGCATGTATGAGAGAAGGTCGCGGATAAGCTGCAAGCCCTCCTCCTCAGAGTCTACTGCGAACTGAGCAACACCACTCTTTGTTGTGTGCATGTTTGCACCACCAAGCTGCTCCTGAGTTACATCCTCACCAGTTACGGTCTTAACAACCTTAGGACCAGTCAAGAACATGTTAGATGTCTCACGACGCATGATGATGAAGTCGGTCAATGCGGGAGAGTAAACTGCACCACCTGCGCAGGGGCCGAAGATAGCTGAGATCTGGGGGATAACACCAGAAGCCATAACGTTGCGCTGGAAGATGTTAGCATAACCTGCCAAAGCGTTTACACCCTCCTGGATACGTGCGCCACCTGAGTCGTTAAGACCGATGCAGGGAGCACCATTGCGAACTGCCATATCCATAACCTTACAGATCTTGTCAGCCAAAGAGATTGACAAAGAACCTGCAGTAACTGTGAAGTCCTGTGCGAAAACGTAAACAAGACGACCAGCGATGGTACCGTAACCTGTTACAACGCCATCACCGAATGTATGCTTAGCGTCCATACCGAAGTCGTAGCAACGGTGTGTAACGAACATATCGAACTCCTCGAAGCTACCCTCATCCAAGAGCATAGCGATACGCTCACGAGCTGTGTACTTACCCTTCTCGTGCTGCTTGTCGATTGCCTTCTGGCCACCACCCATGCGTGCTGTCTGGCGGTTGTCCATCAATTTCTCAATCGCTTTCTGAATCTCACTCATAGTGTTTTTCTATTTTAGTTTAGTTAATTTGCTGTTTGTAGCGGAATGGTTTTTACAATGATTTAGTAACCCACCCCGTTTACCTAATAAGTTGTATAACAAGAGCTAGTTTTAGGCTTGCGCAGCCTGAGAGACCGGAGTTTACTTGGCGTAAATGAGGATCTCGAAGGCAAGCGTAACGACAAAATAGCCTTGTTAGACTACTTATTTTTGTTTTCGCAGAGCTCAGTGAGAATACCCTGAGTTGACTTTGGGTGGAGGAATGCGATAGTGAGACCCTCAGCGCCCTTACGAGGTGTCTTGTCGATAAGACGGATGCCGTGTGCCTCAGCGTCAGCGAGCTGCTCCTCGATGTTCTCGCAAGCGAGAGCCATGTGGTGGATACCAGCGCCCTTAGTCTCAAGGTACTTAGCGATTGTTGACTCAGGTGATGTGGGCTCCAAGAGCTCAATCTTTGTCTGACCAAGCATGAAGAATGCTGTCTTTACCTTCTGGTCAGCTACCTCCTCGATAGCGTAACACTTAAGACCCAATACGTTCTCCCAGTAAGGAATTGCCTCCTCAAGGCTGTTAACTGCGATGCCGAGGTGCTCGATGTGTGATACTTTCATTTTTGTTTTGTTTTTATAAAGTTGAACTTAATATTTTTTTGTTATTGTCTATACAATACATATCTACAAAAATCACCCAAAGATACTTATTTTTTTTGAAGGCACGAAATATTTTCGACTCTTTTTTCAAATAATTTCGACTACAGGGAGGTCGTGGTGCTAATTTAACTCAGTAATTGAAAAAAGATAGAGCCGAGGGATTGATTATTGCAGAAAAATCGCTATCTTCGCATAATAATCATTTAGGCCGATGAGACGTATTCTCTACATACTCGCCCTTATGGTGGCTACCACTGTTGCTGCGCATGCCCAGAGCATACGCCTCGGCGAGGCTATACCCGCTATCAGCGTTAGCCCCACCATCGACGAGACCCTCGCGCTCTACAACCGCGACTACACGTGCCTCATCTTTGCCCACTCCGAGAGTAAGCCCTGCGTGGAGGCATTGCGCGACTTCAGGGCTACGGCCGAGGAGATAGGCCTCACGTGTGCCATCGTCGTAATCACGGGTGAGTCGGAGGTAGACAGCGAGGCTATCATCGAGCGTTTGGGCATCGAGGACTACATAGTGGCCTTTGATGATAACAACCGCACGCTCAGGGCCTTTGGCATAAACTATGTTCCCTTTGCCGTGATCTACCGAACCAAGAATTCGCGTGTCGAGTGGTTCGGTCCCGTGCACCACATGGGGCGCGACATCATAGATAAAATAAGCAACCGATAAAAACCCATAATAATATGGCTTTCAGCAAGATAGAACACTACGAGAAGGAGTATCTCGATCAGCATCACGACAGCGCACTCAACGTCACCGAGGGTGTCGAGGATAAGCCCGTCGTAAACCCATATTTCGTGCGTAAGAAGCGCCGCCAGATGACTACGGATGAGTATGTCGAAGGCATCCTTGCGGGTAACATCACAATCCTTGCGCAGGCCATCACACTCATCGAGAGCAACAACCCCTTGCACTATGCTCAGGCACAGGAGATTATCGAGCGCTGCCTACCCCACGCGGGCAAGTCTGTGCGCATTGGTATTACGGGTGTTCCGGGTGCTGGCAAGTCGAGCTTCATCGAGGCTGTGGGCAACATGGTTACGTCGTATAACCACAAGCTCGCGGTGTTGGCTATCGACCCCAGTTCTGAGCGTAGCGGTGGCTCAATCCTCGGCGATAAGACACGCATGGAGAGCATCTGCCACAACCCCAATATCTTTGTACGCCCCTCACCCTCAGCGGGTTCGTTGGGTGGCGTAGCGCGTAAGACACGTGAGACTATCGTGTTGTGCGAGGCTGCAGGCTACGATGTCATCTTCATTGAGACCGTGGGTGTTGGACAGTCTGAGACTGCGGTACACTCTATGGTTGATATGTTTATGATGTTGCAGATTTCGGGTGCTGGCGACGAGCTTCAGGGCATCAAGCGCGGTATTATGGAGATGGCCGACATGATGGTTATCACCAAGGCCGATGGCGAGAATATCACCAAGGCGGAGCTTGCTAAGGCGCAGTATCAGGGTGCTTTACACCTCTTCCCCTTGCCCGAGTCGGAGTGGCGTCCTCAGGTCTATACATGTTCTTCGCTCGAGGGCACAGGCCTCGAGGAGGTATGGCAGGGCGTGGAGCAGTACTTGCAGCACATCGAGCTCAACGGTTACTTTATGGCAAACCGCAACCGCCAGAATAAGTATTGGATGTATGAGACAATCAACGAGACGTTGAAGTCGAGCTTCTATAACAACCCCGAGATTGAGGCAAAGATGGCCGAGGTGGAGCAGAGGGTTTTGGATGCGAAGCTTTCGTCATTCATCGCCGCCAAGGAGCTCTTGGACATATACTTCAAGTAGTGCCACTTTGTAGTTATATCGCAACACATCGAAACTAAATTCTAATGTGTGTATGAAGATGTTTCTTGAGAATTTATTGAAGGGGTTTGTACGATCACAGACTACTGAGAACCCCGATACGGTAGGCATGATTATAGGTATCATATGCCTAATATTAGTCGTTGTATGCTGCGTTGTAATGCTCTATTTCATATGTCGCTGGATATACTCTTTGATTCGATGTGCTACCAAGAACCGCAAGGCAGAGTATGCTACGGAGGGTAATACAGATGAGAGTAGACCTCAACAAACAACAGATAATAGAGAAGAGGAGTATGTCGATTTCGAGGAGATAGAGAACAAATAGTAATCAAGCGTTGACCTTTGGGTTGACGCTTTTTTCATTGCCGCCAACAAGGGCTCTAAAGGGGAGTGAGCCTTACCCTTTGAACCCTTATGAGCTCTTTCACACCACTCTCGCCACCCACCCCAAGCGCCGCGACCCAATTTCTTGTTAGAGTGGTGCAGATGTGTCGCTGACATGAAAAGCCCCGAATGGATTGTAGGTCAAGTACAACCCATTCGGGGCGTTGATTGAAGCGTTGCAGATTGCAACTCTTCACAATAAATTCAAGAAATTAGCGAGGCATCATAGGCGGACGACCACCGGGAAATCCTCCTGGCATGCCTGGTTTAACGTCCATGCCGTAGTCCGCAGCATCCTTTGAACCCTTCTTGCCGAAGAAGCGGAGATTGTAGTTGAACTGGATGGTGTAGTAGCGACCTACAACGCTGTTCCATGCGTTCTGTGTGTAACCGCTACCCACGGTGCGCGCAAATGCTGCATTCTCGTTGAGAAGGTCGTTTACGCCGATGAGGATCTCTGCCTGGTTCTTAAAGAGCTTCTTACCGAGGTATACGTTACAGATGAGGTAGTCCTCGTTGTAGTCGTTAGTGAAGCCGATATACTGGTTGTAGTTAACCGCTGCAGTGAGCGTGAAGCCCTTCCAGAATACCCACTTCAACGTACCCGATGCTGTGTGGTTGAAGTACTGGTTCTTGTCGTTCTTACCCGCGAGCGACTGCTTAGCATCGTTGTAAGCACCGTTCCACTGGACTGTGAAGTCGATGTTCTCGGAGATGTTACTACCGAGCGATACCATAGCGTCGTAGCCCATGTTGCTTGTGATGTTGAGCTCGTTGTTAATCTTTGATGGTGTACGTGTCCAGCTGTAGCCCACCATAACGTTCAAGTTACACTTGATAGGCGAGATGGGGAAGCCATAGCTGAGGTGCGTACGCAATGAGCTCGAGCCATTCATGTTCTCGTATGTAGAGTACTGCATAGGGTTGTACTCCTGACCGTCGATGGTGATAGTCTCGGGGTTGTAGATGATACTCTGACCGATGTAGTCCTGCGTGATGTTACCCGAGGACATCCACATAAAGGTGCGACCCTTCTCGATGTTCGAGCGGATGTAGTGGAAGTTCACACGGTGGTTGTACGACGACCTGAGGTTGGGATTACCCTTTGAGAGGTACTGCGCGTTAGATACGTCGTAGATATCCTGCAAGTTACGCACGTCGGGGTTGTGTGTGTACGAGTTAACAAACACACGGATAGAGTTCTGGGGGTTGAACGCCACATTACCCATCAAGAAGTATGTGAGGTGGTCGTAGTCGCGCTTGATGTTCTCGCCCTTAACCAGACCGTCGAGTGTCGAGTGCTGGTAGTAGATGTTCGCAATGAAGGTATTGCGGTTCTTAGCATAGCGGAAGCCAGGACCTACGCGGTGCTCGATGCTACGGCTGTCGGTGTATGACGAGAGCGACGCATCGGGTGTGAGACCCGCGATGTTGTAGTCTGAACCTGTGATATAGGCAGTCTTGTTGATGTCCTGATTCTCGAAGTCGAAGCGATACTGCATGCTCACCTGTGCATGCTTTGCCACGGGCTCTGTATATGTTACGTTTGCACTGATGTCTGTCTCACCCTGAGGTGCGAGAGCCGATACGTAGCGGATGTCGGGTGTTGCAGTACCTGTTGCCGCATCGTATATAGTTGCGAGGTTAGAGTAGCTGTTAGTCACCGACTTAGGTGTGTTACGTATTGAGTAGCGACCATCCACAGTGATAGTACGGCCATCCTTGCCGAGCTTGACGCGATACTGCAAGAACTCGCTAAAGCGCAAGCCGCGTGAGTATGACGAAGCGTCTGTGCCGTTGTAGAGCATCTCGTAGGGGATATCCTTCTTCTCTGCCGACTCACCCCACTGCTCGCCATACTGCTGCTTGTAGGGGTCGTTGCCCTGGAAGCTGAAGTTTGTGCGCGACATCAACGACATATTCTTGTTGATTGTCCAGTCGAGGCGCACGTTCAAGCGGTGGTTGTAGTTGTGTGACTCCGACTCACCCACCTGCTCGAGCTCATCGTCGGGCGATGGGAACTCATACCAGCGCTGGAGGTAGTTCTTGTCGCGTGTCTTTGTGTCGTTGAAGAAGTATGAGCCGTTGAGCTTAACCTTGTCGCCCTCGCCCCATGTGTCAGAGTACTGAACACCGATAGAGCCTACGCGTGCAACACCGCTCTGGGGGCGTACCATGTACTGGCCTACGCCACGACCCATGCCCATACCGCCGCCCATGCCGCCGCCACCACCTGTGACGCCGAGGATATCCTCAAATGAGAAGTTCTGCTGGTTGACGTTGTTATAGAGACCGATGATAGATACGCGGCTCGAGCCCTGGAAGATGTTGACATTACCACCGAGGTTGAACTTGTGGTGCGATGTCACATTGCTAAGTTCAGATTTGTAAACGCCTGTATTGTTGAATGTTGGCTCGGGGCTACCACCGTCGATGTCGGGCTGATAGCCATAGCCGCCATATACCTTACCAAAGACACCCTGACGCATGTTAGAGTGTGTAACAATGTTGATAGCCTTGTAGCCCTCGCCATCATCCATACCCGAGAACTCAGCGTTATCAGAGAGCTTGTTGAATACCTCAATGCGGTCTACAGCCTGCGCGGGGAGTGAGTTGAGGGCGGTTGATACATCCTCGCCGAAGAACTCCTTGCCGTCGACAAAGATCTTCTTAACCTGCTCACCCTGAGCCTCTACCTGACCGTTAGAGATTGTGATACCAGGCATCTTCTTCAAGAGGCCCTCCACGTCGGCATCTGCCGCAACCTTAAATGCCGCAGCATTGTAGGCCACGGTGTCGCCATTCTGCGATGTACGCAACGCCTGCACCTCCTTAACTACGGCATCGATAGCCACAGCCTCGGGCATAAGCTCCACCACACCAAGGTCGGCGCTGGACGCAAGCTTTATGGTCTGCGTCTGTGTTGCATAGCCAATGAACGTGATTGTCACGGTGTAGTCGCCCGCTGCGAGACCCGATACGGTAACCTTACCCTCGGCACCCGAAACGGAGTGGCGACCAGCTGCCTGACTGCCCTCCTTGCGTACCTCCATGATAGCACCGATGATACCCTCCTTAGTGTCGCCATCAACGATGCGTGCCGTCACCTTACCCGACTGCGCCATGGCGGGGATTGCCAAGAGCACGAAGGCGACGAATGCTATTAATTTTCTCATAAAATATAATGTTTTTGTTTTTTCGGTGTATGCACAATATTACGCTACGAATTTAATACATTTTATTTAATAAATGTATTGTTTGTGGGTGAAACGGCAAAAAAAGGGTGTCAGTCGCCCAACACCCTACATTTAGAGTTATTATCTGCCACCAGGACCGCCAGGACCGCCAGGGCCACCGGGACCGCCGGGACCGCCGGGACCACCGGGACCACCAGGACCGCCAGGACCGCCAGGACCGCCAGGACCGCCTATAGGCTTACATGGGCGTGGCATTGGTGCGTTGTGGTGACACTTACCCGCCTTGTGGAACTTTGGACCTCCCTTGCGACCCTTTGGTGCGTAGTGGTTGCAGTCGCAAGCGCACTTTGGAGGTGGAGGTGGAGGACAACCGCCAGGATTATAGTAATCTACACAACCACCTGCGGGGGGCATGTTTACGTTAATAACGACCTTCTTTGGCTTGCCATCGAGTGGAGCGTATGCGTCATTTGCCATTGCTGAGCCGAGTGATACAACTGATAACACAAGACCTAAAAACATTACCTTCTTCATAGTTGTTAGTATTAAAGGGTTTTACACTTGTTTTTAATTCATTGGATCTGTAAATCAGAGCCTTTCGTTTGTTTTCTTATTGCAAAGTTACGGTACGAAATGGCGGTTTGTATCTAAGGTCTCGGCGAAGCGTCCACTTCAGGGGCTGAAGCGGCAGGAACAAGGGGGTGAAGCGACAGGGGACTAGGGGCATTTATGCCTAAAGAGCAGAGGTGAGATTAAAGAATTTAGGGAGTTTAGTGAATTTAGTGTTGTACTGAAGGCTAAACACTAATCTCCTTAAACTCCCTAATCTCCCTAATCTCATTAAAACACTTACCCCCCCACTCCCCCAATTTGTTGTCAAAAGTCGTGAGATGTGGTGGCAAATGAAAACTCCCCAGATGGGACATACTAAGCGTATTTCCCATTTGGGGAGTTGAGTTTGACGCCGCAGATTGCGGCTTTTCACGACAAATTACTGGAGCCAACGCTTGAATTCGGGGACTCGCGCCTTTGAGATTATTATGCGCTCGGGAGTCTCGATCTGGAGGTTGAGCGCGAGGCGAGAACCAAACCACACGGCAATATCCTTCACAGCCTTGCGCGACACGATAAACTGGCGGTTGGCACGGAAAAACTTAATGGCGTCGAGCTGCTGTGTGAGGGTCTCGAGGGTCTTATCTACGGGGTATGTTGTACCATCGAGGGTGGTGAGTGTCACACGCTCGGAGAAGGTGTAGAAGAAGGCCACGTCGTCCATCGAAATAGGTATGAGTTTATCCTTGAAGCGGACAAGGATGGTACGCAAGGTGTCGCTATCTGCGGCTGCTACCATTGCCTCAACGCGCTCGGTGGCTGTGGCACGCTCGGTAGCGGTTAGGCGCTGCAGCTTGTCGAGGGCACGTATTAGGTCCTCCTCCTTGAAGGGTTTTAAGAGGTAGTCTATGCTGTTTACCTTGAATGCCTGAAGGGCATACTCGTCGTATGCGGTGGTGAAGATGATGGGCGTTGTGATGTCTACGCTCTGGAAGATGCGGAAGGAGTCACCATCGGCGAGGTGTATATCCATGAATACTACATCTGCCTCCACGCCCTTCGAGAAGAAGTCCACAGCCTCCTCCACCGACTCGAGGACGTCGAGTACCTCGACATCGGGATTTATGCTCTTAAGCATGCTACGAAGATTCACCGCTGCAGCGGTCTCATCCTCTACTATAACAACTTTGTTTATCATCGCTTATTGGGGTTTTCAAGTGGTAGGCGCACCATGAAGCGCTCCGCCTCGTCAATTATCTCTATCTCCTTGCCCGATATAATCTGCCAGCGACTACGTAGGTTGTCGAGTCCTATGCCTGTTGAGGGCTCTATGTCGAGCTTGGGGTGCTTGGCATTCTCTATCTCAAGCACGCCATCCACCACACGTATCGCAACATGTAGGGGATTTTTCGTTGTTATGCTGTTGTGCTTCACGGCGTTACCAATGAGTGGCTGCAACGACAACGCGGGGAGTGTCCACTCCTTGTACTTGTCGTCGATGTCGAAGTCGAAGAAGAGCTTATCGGCATAGCGTATCTTAAATAGGTAGGCATATGCCTCAGCGAACTCGAGTTCCTCCTTGAGTGTCGTTGTGCTCGACTTACCGTTCTGGATGATGTAGCGGAAGGTGTACGACAGCTGGTCTATATACTCCAACGAGCGTGTCTGGTCACCATCGCGCACAAGCATTGCGAGGGAGTTTAGCGAGTTGAAGAAGAAGTGTGGGTTTATCTGTCCCATGAGCATATTGTAGCGTGTCGAGAGGTTCTCGTTCTTGAGCCTCTCGTTCTCCACTACTATAGTCTGCTGGTGGCGCATAAGGGTATATATGCGTGCATATAGCGCCGTCACTACAAGCGTAAAGAGACACTTGGTGAGTACGATGATGTAGGTGTTGTCGCGCGGATCACTACGGAAGAAGAAGTCGAGCTTCATCTCGCCATGGTTGAACGACATCACGGGTGCGAAGTATATCGCCACACCTGTTAGCAGGAGCAGGAATACTATACGTCGTAACACCACCCAGCGACGTTTGTTCTGCGCCTCGCCACCAAAGGCGAGTATCACAATCATCAGGAACGAGAGCACCGCATAGTATAGTATCTGCCATACGAACTCCACCGTGCGACTTGGGCGGTCGAACACAGCATCGAAATCGAAGGGTTTACCATTAATCTCGTATATCTCCTCGAGACGTGGGTGTGGTGCAAGAGCCTCACTACCAGTTGCATACTCACGCGCCTCACGTGTTGTGAATGTCACATGGTCGCCATCTTTGAGTTTGAAGTTAAAGACCTGCCATGCCGAGGTGTATACGCTATCCTGCTTCTCGCAGTCGCAGACGATATATCCGTGCATGTCGCGCTCGAGATGTAGCACACCCGAAGTGTGCTCACCCACGGGAGCCTCGCCCATGCTACGCTCACCCAAGCCACTCTCGGTGATTATGGGCATCAGCAGATACGAAAAGTTGATGACAAGACTTAGGAGTATCGCCACCAGGATATGTATTATGAAATGTTGTCCAACACGACGCATAAACGAAAGTCTATTATTAGTGTTTAAGTTTAGGGGGAGTTTTAAGGAGTTTAAGGAAGTTAATGAGTTTAATGAGTTTAATGAGTTTAGAGAGCAGAATCCCTAAATTCCCTAAATTCCCTAAGTTCCCTAAGTTTTCAGCCAAGCAAAGCGTCAAAGATTACCCCTTATCACCGCAAATAATTTGTTGTCAGAGTGGTGCTAATTTACCACCGATTAAGATATTGGGATGGATGGGACATACTATTATGTATTTCCCATTCAGCCCAATGATTGAGGTGGCAAAGGAGCGCCACTATCACAACAAATTACTCGTACCAAGAGGCGTATGTGCGGTAATCGCGGGCCGTGCGCTTGATAATCTGCTCGCGCTGCTCGGGAGTGACGTCCTTAACCTTCTTTGCTGGCACACCTGCATATACAGAGTTGGGTTCGAGCTTCTGGTTAGAGAGGACGAGGGCGTTTGCTGCTACGATGCAACCTGTGCCCACTACGGCGTTATCGAGGATTGTTGCACCCATACCGATAAGGCAGTCATCCTCGATGATAGCACCGTGGATTACGGCATTGTGACCTACAGATACGTAGTTACCGATATGCGTCTGTGAGGGTTTTGGCGAGCCGTCGTAGAGGGTGTGGATGACCACGCCATCCTGGATGTTTGAGTGGTTGCCGATGGTTATGGCGTTAACATCGCCACGGAGCACGGCGTTATACCAAATCGAGCAGTTCTCGCCAATCTTTACGTTACCAATGATTGCGGCGTTCTCTGCCAACCATGTGTCGTTACCAATCTCGGGCTCGTAGCCACGTACCTTTCTAATAAGTGCCATATAATTTCCTATTTTATTTATTTTCAGTCTGTTCTCTCTCTATTGCCTTTGCCTCATCCCAGTATGAGTCCATCTCTTCGAGGCTCATGTCGTGGAGGGTCTTACCCTGCTCCTCGGCACGTAGCTCAACATGGTTGAAGCGGCGGATGAACTTCTTGTTTGTGCGCTCGAGCGCTCCCTCGGGGTCGATGCCGTAGAGGCGGCAGGCGTTGATAAGTGCGAAGAAGAGGTCGCCCATCTCGTCTGTAAGACGCTCCTGGTCCTTTGCCTCGAGCTCTACGTCTATCTCCATGAGTTCCTCCTTGACCTTAGCCCACACATCCTCCTTCTTCTCCCAGTCGAAGCCCGTTGCTGCGGCCTTCTCACCGATGCGGAATGCCTTAACCATGGCGGGCAGCGATACGGGAACACCACCCAGCGCACCACTCTTGCGGTTCTTCTTGCGCAGCTTGAGTGCCTCCCAGTTCTGCTTAACCTCCTCGGGCGTATCGGCGTGGATGTCGCCGTAGACATGTGGGTGGCGATATATCAGTTTGTCGCACACGCCATTAGCCACGTCTGTGTAGTTAAATGCTCCAGCCTCCTCGCCGAGCTTCGAGTAGAAGACAACGTGCAGGAGCAGGTCGCCGAGCTCCTCCTTTATGCCCTCCATATTCTTATCCGTGATGGCATCTGCCAACTCGTAGGTCTCCTCTATGGTGTTGTTGCGTAGCGAATCGAATGTCTGCTCTCTATCCCATGGGCACTCCGCGCGGAGCTTATCCATGACGTCGAGCAATCGCGATGTAGCCACTTTTGCTTCCTCTCTCTTCATATCTATTTGGTAGTTTTGCGTTTAATCTTTCTGAATGGTAGCTTCATAACGCCGAAGAATGCCTCGCCGAAGATGCCTGACGACATCTTCGATGTGCCCTCCACGCGGTCGATGAAGATTATCGAGACCTCGCCAATCTTAAAGCCGAGCTTCCATGTCGAGTACTTCATCTCTATCTGGAAGCCGTAGCCGTTCATCTGCACGCGGTCGAAGTCTATGGCGTCGAGCACCTCGCGACGGTAGCCCACAAAGCCCGCCGTAGCATCACACACGGGCATACGCGTAACTATCTTGACATACTTCGATGCGAAGTAGGACATAAGGAGTCGTCCCATGGGCCAGTTCACGACGTTGACACCCTTCGAGTAGCGTGAGCCTATGGCCATGTCGCGCTCCTCGAGCATAGCATCGAGGCGTGCGAGGTCGTCGGGGTTGTGCGAGAAGTCGCAGTCCATCTCGAAGATGCGGTCGTAGCCATGCTCCAAGGCGTACTTAAAGCCCGCAATATAGGCTGTGCCGAGGCCCAATTTGCCCTGGCGCTCAATCATATGCAGACGCTCGGGGTAGCGCTGCTGTGCCTCACGAACGAGGTCTGCCGTGCCGTCGGGGGAGCCATCATCGACGATGAGAAGGTCGAACTTTAGCTCATCCGCCATCACACGATCCACCATTTTAGTGATGTTCTCGCGCTCGTTGTACGTAGGTATGATAATCAGTCGTTTCATCACATCATATTGTTAAACTTGCGTCCGCCGAAGATGTAACGCAAGACGATTGAGTTTCGGTATATGTTATCCACCTTTTTGGTGCGCACCACAGCCTTACGCTTGCGGCTGAGTGACCCATGCCACGCTATGAACTCGCCCCAAGCACGCACGATGGCCCAGGCGCGATGAGGGTGCAACGTAACAAGGTTTACAAAGGCCTCGAGCATATCTGTTGCGGGGCGCACAACGGCAACCACAGCACGCTGCATGGGCGAGGCACACTTAAAGAGCATGGCGAGGTTGTTGCGGTGGTTGAGGAATATCTTGCGTGACGATGCGGGAAGCGTGCCACCACCGAGGTGATACACCACCGACTTGGGTTCCACGACGATGCGCCACCCCGCCAACTGCATGCGCCACTGAAGGTCTATCTCCTCCATGTGGGCGAAGAAATCCTCGTCGAAGCCTCCGAGCGAGTTGAATACCTCCCTGCGGCAACACATAGCCGCGCCACTCGCCCAGAATATATCTCTGCGGTCATCATACTGACCCTTGTCCTCCTCTACATTCGAGAGTATGCGACCACGACAGAAGGGGTAACCCAAATAGTCGATAAAGCCTCCCGAGGCTCCAGCATACTCAAACTGCGTGCGCTCCATATCTGCCAGGAGCTTGGGGGCAACAGCCGCCACATCGCTCTCTGTGTCGAGCACCTCAACAAGGGGCTGCCACCACCCTGCCGTAACCTCTACATCGGAGTTCAGGAGTAGGACATACTCACTCTCGACCTCCTTCAGCGCACGGTTATATCCCCCCGCGAAGCCATAGTTGCGGTCGAGGCGTATGACCCCAACATCTGGATAGTTTAGGCGTAGCCACTGCAACGAGTCATCCATAGAGCCATTATCGGCAACGATGACCTGGGCATCACCCTCGGTGTGGGCAACGACGCTCGGCAGGTATCGCTCCAAGTGGCGACGACCGTTCCAGTTGAGTATGACTACGCTAAGTCGTGCCATCGCTACTCCTCCTCGTCGTTATCTTTAGGTTATTGATTTGCTTTACATTCATCACAATCGCCTGTGTGGGTTATTTCAATGTGATGCTCTTCCATTTATATCCTGCCCATGTATTATTGGCAAGGTCGGGAGCAAGGCCTTCAACATTTCCCTGATCCTTATTGAGAACGAGATGACAACCGCCAATTTGGTATCCGAGGTCATAAAACACCTCTCCACTGTTGTCGTTAATGGTAGTAACCACCGAGCCAAATGTCAATGTCTCCAAATAATAGCAAGCCCAAAAGCCGCTATCACCTACGGTTGTCACTTTGGGGAGAGTGATGCTTTTAAGTACATCACAACAATAGAATTCATATTCTACAATTTCCGTAACATCTTGATAAATCAGATCAACAGTACCCCAATAGCTGTCATTTTTTTCGTCTTGATAAACATAAGTTAGTCGCTCAAAAGCAAGGGATACCACCGGAATAAGATATCCTTCCGTAAGAAGCTTAGCCTGATTATTGCCGGTTACTATAATTGTGGTAAGTCCATTTTCTATATAGCTTTTGAGTAATTCCACCAAGGCAGTGATGTCATCTTCGGTAGCTTCAGCCTTGCCTCCCAATGTGCCGTCTATGACAGGTCTTGTATCCAATGCATAGCCATATGTGGCTTCAGTCGCTTCGGTGAAGGTATAGTCAGCAAGAGTTACATCGCCCTGCTTTACACTTACCGTTGCGTCCTCTGCGAAAGTACCATAGATATAGGCATTGCCCTTATCGTCAGCGGTGAGGGTGTATGCCGCTGTTGCTACCTCGGTCGCTCCTGCTGGAGTGAAGTCTGTCGTGGTGACAGTAAGTGTTGCTTCTGGCATTGTAGCAATACGCAGACGGCTGTAGTAGCGGATAGCACCCTCGAAAGTAATGGTCATTATTCCATTCTCTATTTCGTAATTGCCAGATAGGTATTCCGTCATTCCGAGCTGCATACCACTTCTTAACTGCATCGTGCCCTCTTCCGTCACTTCATAGCACGGTGCATAGAAGACACTGACACTGGGTGTCTCGTTTTCGAGGTAAGATAGGCTTGCTTCTGTACTCCACGAAGAGCCGTCATAGGTAAGTGCAACAGCCTGCTCTCCATACTTCTGGGAGATTAAGGTGACAATAATCTGATCTCCATTTTCCCACGCGGTCTTTCCCTCATCTTGTGTTCCGATAGCACGAGTCTGTGTGCCCTCACCAAACATGGGGAAATCACTCACCACGAACTGCAAGGTGCCGTTGTTCGCAGGCTGTAATGTATCGTCAATGTCATTGCTACACGATGCAAATAAAGATGAGAGTGCAAAGATGAAAGATGAAAGTTTAATCCAATTCAGTATATTATTCTTTCGCATAATCTTATCCTCCTATTAGTTTAAGTCTTCCTCATTGTTCCAACCATCTCCAAACGGGCTGTCAAAATCGCCCATTGATACTTGCTCCACACTCACCTTATCCTTACCCACCTTGAGGTCGAAGGTGTAGTGCTTGCCTTCGGCGAAGGTTATATCTTCCTTCATCTTGGCAGTCAGTACTTGGTCGCCAATGGTGACGCGGATGAACTCATCGCCTGCAGTGTAGGCATCAGGAGAAACGATGGCTGTGAACTTCTTTGCCACTACATTTTCGTATGCATCAAGTTCCTCGTGCTTATAGGCTTTGACCCAAACGTCTAATTTACCGACAGAGGTGGCAAGTACGCCGCGTACAAAAGTAAATGCTTTTGCTTTGCTATATATCTCGGGAGTTATTTCCATATCAGAATCAAACTCGGGAGCGAGTACGTAGTTCACGGTGACCCTTGACAAGCGATGTGCCAAAGGCAAGTTGATAACTTCATTGGTCTTTTGGCCACTCCAATAAGTACTCATAAAGTCGGCAGCTCGCAGCCCGTCTAATGTGTTCTGCTCTGAAGGCAAACTGAAATGTGTTGGGTCTTCCTTATAGGGATAAGCGGCATAGATTTCATAATCACTATCTTCGCCCCAGTAGATTTTTTTATCAGAAGTCCAAATTGTTTGATTATCTGTGACATTGGCTGTCAGTTTATGACTTACAATTGCTTCTCCACAAATTGCCACAACCAAATTATCGCCACTCTCCCACAGGTCACCAGTTCCAAGTGGGTTTACACGTGTCTGAACACCGCTAGCGGTAATATTGAGACTTATTTCCTGCTCCTGCGGAGCGAAGTCATCCTCCTGCTGGCAGGCAGTGAAGCCCAATGTCAGTAGGGCTAAGACCGCATAGATAAATTTTCTGTTTCTCATATCGTTAATTTCTTTTATTATTTCCCGTCATGACCGACCTGATCGGCCATCTACTCTGTCATCCCCGGCTCCGACCGGGGATCTCTTGGTGAGCAGGTAGGCGGTCAAGCCATCCTGCCCTAAAACTATTTTGGAGATTAGTTATTAGATGGTGCAACTGTCCAGATGCCTTCGTTCTCGGTTGCGGTATAGCCCTCGGCAAGATATGCGGTAGGATCAAAGCCGAAGGTGCCGCCGGAAATAATGATTCTGCCGTATTTTATTCCCAACGCTTCCACATGACCGCCGGAAATCGTTAAGATGCCACCCCAACAATTCAGGTGTCCCACATAACCGCCGGTGATGGAGCTGGTGTCCTCATCTGAATAGTGTTTATCTGTGTTCAGTTGATCTACCCAACCATCGGACATGATGGTTGTTCCAAAAGTATCTACGCCGCCTTCAATAGTACCACCCAGTAGGTTAAGCGTTCCAAAACCACTGATTGCAGAAGTAAAATTCGGATTTGTGTTTTTAACGGTACCGTTGCCGGATATGGTCAAAACTATATTTTCTTCATATCCAGACAGACTGAATACACCTACACCGGTAATGGTATGACCGTTGAGGTCAATGGCTGTATTTTTAGAAATTTCATAGTCATCGCTTGCTGTGATATCGCCCGTCAGCATAATGTTGCCGCCGTTTTCGAGGGCTGCAATCAGTTCTGTTTCAGTAGATGCAAGAAGTACTTCCTCCGCCATACCACCATCAATTTCCTTTGTTGTCCAAGGTTCAACGAGCACTTTAGTGATAGAAATGGCATCTTTACCAACTTTCAACGAGAATTTGTAATGCTTGCCTGCTTCAAGACCGGTATCCGTCAAGAAGGCGTTGACAGGTACATTCAGATTGGTCTGATGGCCGTCGTCGGATATTGTTACCTCCATCAAGTTTTCATCAACAGCATATCTGCCTGGGCAAACGATAGCTGTTGCAGCATTACCTCCAAGAACAGGTCGGATACCTCCGTTGACAGTAACGTACTCATCGCTGAGAGAATAGATGGTAGCAGCCGTAAGGTATGGATCATCGCCAAACTGTGAAGTGAACTCCATAACCTGAACCGTAATCTTTGCCAGCTTGTGCTCAAACGCAAGATTGATGGTCTTGTCAGCCGGCTTCACCATTGCGCTGGTGGAAGCTGTCATCCAGTCGGCAACTGATAAATCTTCTATAGAATTCTGGTCTGTAGGCAAGGTGAACTCGTCGAACGATGCCGTAGCAGGATACCATGCTTGGAATTGGCTCTCTGCTGTACCGCCATTCCACACAAGAGCATCAGTGGTGGTCCAAGTGGCTCCATCAAAGGTATAGGTAGCGATGTTCGTGGTATCACGCAAAATGTTCTGCACGCAGATCTCGTCGCCGTTGATAAAATTGGTAGCACCATCGTCTTCGTATGCCACACGGGTCTGAAGTCTGCCGATGGTGGCATTGATCTTCACAGTATCGCCATCAGTCTGCGGAGTGAAGTCGTCTTCCTGTGTACAAGCAGCGAAGGTCAATGCCATGGCTACAAGGACGATATATTTATTTGATGTCTTCATTGTTCTAATGATTTGTTTGTTTCACCAAAGGATTCATTACTCTGTTTCAAGGTCACCACCTTCAACAGGTGTTCCCCATGATGCAGCACTGATGTCACCAATTGTCACAGTATCATGACCGATCTGGAGCTTGATGGTGTACTGTGTGCCACCTTCTAACTTGTTGTCAACGTTAGCAAGGCTGATGTTGGCGCTGAATACACGGCCGCTCTCCATTGTAATCACGATAGGGAATGACTGGCATTCTTCCATGGGAACAACAAGAATCTCATAGTTTGCGTTGACTTTGTTCATTGATAAAGTGGCAGTTGCTTCGCCCTGATCACTCCAACTGTTTTCCTCAACATTCAAAGTACCTTGAGTATACATATTCTGCACCTCTACGGTAGCAATGTTATCACCTGTCACCTCAGTACCTAAAGTAGGATTAAGCACCAGCTTTGCAAGGGCGTGTGACAT
>JAEZPN010000029.1 GCA_023413645.1 Bacteroidota bacterium | reverse complement strand
CTCCTCCTCTGACCAAAAACGCTTTGTTCTCAAGTTTGGAGAGAACTTACGCTTGGTGCGGATGTGCGAGTGAGAAACGTTGTTACCCACCATCGCTACCTTACCAGTGATTTCACAAACTTTCATTGTACTTTATTTTTATCTTTCATGCCACCGTGGCACAAAAGCGCACAAAGATACATAAAAATTTTAATATAGCAAACCTCGAGTGCTCAAAATAGTAAGTTTTTTGCTTTTTTTCGCTATTTGTTACCCTGGTTACGCAACAAGTAACGATATACGGCAACCTCCTGGGGGTCACCCATCTCCTTACCTTCGACATCCGAGAGCTTAACGCACAACTCCTTAGGCTTGCGCGCGTTGATCTGGCATGACGAAAGCTTCATCACGATGTTGCACGATGCGTGACCGGTGTCGCACGTGAGGTTTGTGCCGATGCCGAACATACACTTGATGCGGCCCTCGCACGCCTTCTTAATCTGCACGCACTTCTCGAAGTTGAGCGAGTCGCTAAAGACGATAGACTTGGTCATGGGGTCGATGCCGAGCTCCTTATAGCGGTTGATAGCCATGTCGATAAAGGCGATGGGGTCGCCAGAGTCGTGGCGCACACCGTCGAAGAGGCTGGCGTGCTTCTTCGAGAAGTTGTTGAAGAATACCTCCGAACCAAAGCTATCAGTGAGGGCTGTGCCGAGGTAGCCGTCGTAGACCTTTACCCAGTCCTCCATGGTGAGGTAGTTGGCATTTCGAGGTCCACCATTCACCGCTGCGATGAACATGGGCAACTCGTGGGGATATGTGCCTATCATCTTCATATCCAATTCCATAGCGAGGTGGCAGTTAGAGGTGCCTGTGCAACCGCAGGGGTTGTTTTTCAGGTGCTTAACAACCATGCGCTGCACGTCATATGAGAAGCGGCGGCGTGTGCCGAAGTCCGAGAAGATGATGTTGTTCTCGCGTGCTATCTGCTCCTTCTTCTCCAGGCGCTCAATCATAGCCTCAGCGTCGTAGCTATTGCGTAGGTGGAAGAGCTCCGACACGGTAGCGAGGATAGGAATCTCGTAGAGCGTAACCTTGTACATGTAGTCCGTAACGTTAATCTGGAGGTGGCGCTCCTCGTCGAGCCACACGTTAATCTTCGACGCATCGAAGTGGAAGCCCTTGAGCCACTCGAAGTAGTTCTGGGGGATGTACTTGCAGTTATGAATCATATACTGGAACTCATCCTCCGAGAGTGCTATGCGCTCCAAGGCCTTGAGCTCTGCCTTGAGGTCCTCGAGGAAGTCGTCGTCGAACTGCGTCTTTGCGCGGTCGTTGAAGGTAAACGTACCTATCGCCTGTGGGTATAGCTTGAAGTAGGCGTAGGATGTCGTAAACTTGTAAAGGTCAGTGTCTAGGATAGAACGTATCATGGTTATAGTAGTTTGTTTCTTATTGTTAGAGAGTTAGCGTCTTAAGTTCGTTGTATAGCATCTCGATGGCGTATGCCGAGGCGCGACTTATGATTTGGCCACGGTCGGTGCCACAGTTGCGCATCACGGCTATGGTCTTTGTGGGTGTGGCGACTGCCATCCACACCGTACCCACGGGCTTTGCCTCGCTGCCGCCACTCGGTCCTGCGATGCCCGTTGTCGCTATGGCATAGTCGGCATGTGCTGCGCGGCGCACACCCTCTGCCATCTCGCGTGCCACCTGCTCGCTCACGGCGCCATATGCTTCGAGGCTCTCGTTGCTCACGTAGATTATGTCGTGTTTCGCGGCGTTCGAGTAGCTCACCACGCCCGCCATGAAGTATGCCGAGGCTCCCGCCATGGCTGTAAACTTCGAGGCTATGGTACCTCCCGTGCAGCTCTCGGCTACGGCAAGGGTCTCGCCACGTGAGATGAGTATGTCGTGTATCTGCGCCTCGAGGGTGCTACCTTCGTAACCCACGATGTTGTCGCCGATGATGGTGCGTAGGGTGTCGAACTCGGCTGTTATCTCGCTCTCTGTCGCCTCACCCTCGACGTCGTATGCCGAGAGGCGTAGGCGCACCACGTTGGGTGCGGGGAGGTAGGCGAGGTGTAGGTGCTCAGGTAGTGCATCCTCCCATGCCGAGATGCGCTCTGCGAGGATAGACTCGGGTATGCCGCGCGTGATGAGCGTGCGGTGCACGATAGACTTAAGGGCGTAGCGTGCCTTAAGGCGTGGTATAACCTCGTCATCCATAAGGTGTTCCATCTCGAAGGGTACGCCCGGAAGCGATACTACCACGCCGCCCTTGGGGGTGTCGAACCACATACCTGGGGCTGTGCCATGGGCGTTGTGCAGCACGGTGCAGCATGCTGGGAGCATTGCCTGACCACGGTTAAGGTCGGTGAAGGCTATGCCTCGGCGCTCAAGGAGACTGCGTACGTGCTCACCCTCGGTCTCGTTATATACGAGCTCCGAGTTGAAGATTGCTGCAAGGGTGTGCTTGGTGATGTCATCCTTTGTGGGGCCGAGACCTCCCGTGATGATTGTCACGTCGCACTCCGCCATTGTTCGCTCCACAACCTCGACGATAGCCTCGCGAGTATCTCCTATGGAGAGCTTCGTGGCTATTGTGATGCCAGCGGCGTTGAGCTTGCGCGAGATAGAGGCGCTGTTTGTATCGACAATCTGGCCGATGAGTATCTCGTCACCTATGGTTATTATCGTTGCTTTCATTGCGCTGTTTTAGTCTCTGTTGTAAGTCCGTTTGCTGCGGCCTTGAGTAGGCGCATGCCATTTGTGCGTAGACCAGTGTTGAGTGCTACGAGCGATGCTCCCGCCTCCAACATACGCTTAACATCCTCGGGCTGCATCATGCCTCCCGAACCGATGATGGGGTAGTTGTGCTCGGTCCTTTCGGCTATGTAGCGCACGGTCTCTATGGCCTTCTCGGTGAGCATAGCACCCGATACGGCACCTCCCGTTGCGCATCCCTGCTCCGCAGCCATGGCGCTCGAGCCACTAACGGCCTCTATGCCGTCGAGGGGTGTCTCGATGAGTATGTCGATTATGGCGTCGAGCTCTGTGCGAGTTAGGTCGGGCGACACCTTAACGAGCACGGGGCGGTAGTCGAGCTGACCGCGGCGGAACTCAAATAGCGGGTCTATAATTGCGCGTACCTCCTCTGCCGTGCGGGGCTCGTAGGGCTTAGATGAGGTGTTGCATGCTATGTTAATCACGAAGAAGTCAACGTACTGATACATATTGCGGAAGACGCGGAGGTACTCCTTTGCAATATCCTCGGTGTGTGTGGATGTCATCTTCGAGATGTTGCAGCCTATGATGAGCTCTTTGGTGTGCTTGCGGCGTTTGCGCACGCTGCCGAGGGCGTGTTCGAGTCCGAGGCTTGGGTAGCCACTTCTATTTATGAGGCTCCTCTTTGCGATGCGCTTAAGGCGTGGGCGTGGTGTTCCGGGGTGGCGGCGTGGCATCACGGAGCCTATCTCCACGAAACCGAAGCCCATGGCGCCAAGCTCATTGAGGTTGTTGCCGTCGGGGTCGAAGCCCGCAGCTACGCCTATAGGGTTGCGGAAGGGTAGTCCGAACACCTGTGTCTGGGACTCATCATGCTTGGGGGCATAGAGCTTTTTAAGCCACCAGCGACCAGCGGGTAGCATGCCCACAGCGCGCATCAAACGCATGCGTATGTTGTGTGCCACCTCTGGGGGGAACAAAGATATGATATGTTGAAACAGTGAGACTCTCATTGTCGTAACTATATAATTATACAAAGATAGCAAAAAAATTAGAAATGAGCGATTAGAAATGAGTAATTTTTTATTGTGGAGGTTTTTGCGGGGATGCGGGTGGGGTAGGTGGCGGAAAAAATACGAAAGAGACATAAGGAATGACTCGCACAATGATTGATAGCGACTTTCCTTATGTCTCTTGTTATTATATAGTGTCCTGCTTTAGCTGTCATGCTGAGCGAAGCGAAGCATCCCCTCGAAGCCGACCAGAGACAACCTGCGTTGATGGTGTATAGTCAGCGAGGAGATTCTTCGCTTCGCTCAGAATGACATTGCAATTACTAATTACTCATTACTAATTTCTAATTGTTAGTTGCTGCCGCCTCCGCTGCCAATACGGCCGCGGTCCTCGGCTGAACCGCTCTCTACGCTCTTGGCGCGGAACTGCTTACCAGTGTTGAAGTTATACGACACCGAGAAGTTTACCATGGGGCGCATCCAGGACTGGTCGACTGTCATCACGCGCTTGAAGGTGGGCTCCTCGATGGTTATCTCCTGTGTCTGTGGAATGAGGTTGTCGACGCCGAGCTTCAAGGTCAATTTGTTATCCAAGAGGCGCTTCTTGACGCTAAGGTTCATATTGCCCATATCTGCCAACTTGGTGTTACCCGCCACAAGGCCGTGCAGATATCTGCCGCTAAGCTCGATGTAGAACTCCTTGGGTAGAGTGAAGGTCATCTGTGCATTGGCAAAGCCCATGAAGTTGCGACGTATAGGCTCGTCGGGGTAGATGCGCTGACCCGTATACATACCCGTGAGGTTGATATTCGCCTGCCACCACTTCGTGAACTGGAAGGGTAGGTTTGCCGATGCGAAGTAACTGTTGAGCGTAGGGAAGTTTATGTGCTGCAAGATGAGCAATTCGGGGTTTGTGCTATCCACGAGTGTAGTCTGCTGAATGGCATTCTGCATAATCTGCACGCCGAGGGTTATGGTATATTTATATTTAAGCACTGCCGTTACAGATATTGAGTTGTTGTACGCGGGCTTAAGGTTGGGGTTGCCGCGCTGTATCAGATACTCCGAGATCTTTGTCTCGTTGGGCGAGAGTGTCCAGAACGAGGGTCGCGATATGGTGCGTGAATACTGCGCAATGAGAGAGTATGCACCATCTGCAGTGAGGGCGTACGAGAGGTTGGCATTGGGGAAGAGGTCGAAGTAGTTCTGCTTGACGTCACCCGCCTTATCCTGGAAGTTGGTGTACTCGCCACGGAGACCTCCAACGAGGCTCAAGCGACCGAGATGTGCCGAGGCGATGATGTATGCCGCACCGATATTCTCGGTGTAGCCTATGTCGTAGTTTTTCAGTGTGTTAGGCATCCACGCCTCGCCCTCGAGGTACTCGTAGTTAGCGCTGTTGTTGTTATTGTTATAGGTATATTTTAGGCCCGCCTTAAGTGTTACCTTTGGCGAGAGCACCTTCTCCAAGGCTACGGTTGCCGTTCCGAGCTGGTAGATGCTCAGCGAGTTATCGCGATATGTAGAGTCGCGCAATAGGAGCGTCACGGGGTCTATCTCTGTGTCGATATAGTTGTTGCGGTCGGGCGAGTTCGAGTAGGTGTAGTCGCCGATAAACTTCAGCGTCGAGCCCATGTCGTCGAGCTTGTAGATGTAGTTCAGCGTCGCTGTTGTCATGTGGGTACCACTGTGGCTCTTGTAGTTGCCATCGGTGCGTGTGATGATGTCGGCCACTGTGTGCTCGGTCCATGTGTCTGTTATGCTGTTGTCGCCGTAGTAGTTATATTGCACCTCTGCACCCAACGAGTGTTTGTCGTTGATGTCGTAGACAACGCCCACGTTAGCGTCGCGCCACTGTGATTTCGTGTCCATGTCGGATGCTGCATCGATGACGCTACCTGTTGTGTAGTCGGTGTGCTCCGTAGATAGGTGGTAGCTGCCTTGTGCACCCACACCTACGCGGCCATATACATTTAACTTGCCGCGGTTGTAGTTGAGCGATACCGAAGGCATGATGTTATACATACCCTTTGTGCCCTGTGCTACGAGCGATGCTGAACCCATAAGTCCCGCGTCGAGGCGCTTCTTGGTCGTAATCTTGATGATACCGCCTGACGATGCCGCGTCGTAGTCTGCTCCTGCCTGTGGAATGACCTCGATGCGCTGTATGTCGTTGGCACTCAACGAGCGTAGATAGGTTATGAGCTGCGTATCCTCCATCTTAACCTCGCGGTCGTTGAGGTATATCTTGGTGCCCGACGAGCCGTTAATCGAGATCTTGTCATCCTGAATCCATACGCCTGGCGAGCTCTTCAAAAGCTCCTCACCATCCTTACCCATGGCGAGGGGTGAGTTGGCCACATCGACCACAAAGCGGTCTGCCTCGCGACGTATGAGCTGCGATGTCACTACGACCTCCTCAATCTGCTCGCTGCTCTCGCTGAGAGTTATATCGCCGAGGTCGACGCTCTCAGAAAGCGCGAGGGACTGCTTATGGTACTCGTAGCCTATGAAGGTCACCACCAAGTCGTAGTCGCCTGCATTTGCCTCGAAACTAAACTTGCCATCAATGTCCGAGGTGCATCCCGTGATGAGCTTGTCGTTTTGCGTCAGTGCCACTGATGCGTAGGTGATGGGTTGCGCCTCGCTATCTACAACACGACCCTTCACTGAGAGTCGTTGTGCCGAAGCACTGAAGGCTGTAAATAGCACAAGGAGTGCCGTTAGAATGGATGTTGTCAAACTTCTCATATCTTTTAAGTTTTTATTATATAACGTATTTAGTCGCGGTTTTGTAACAGCGAGTGAGTAATTTTTTTCTGTTGCTATAGTGTACTACTCAACTAATACACTGCAAATATATCTTCTATTTTTGAATCTACCAAATATTTTGCGATATATTTTCACACTATTTTATATACCTATGTTTAATATACTTAGATGCGATTTTTATCAAAAAATATGCAAAAAAATAGCCTCGGAAATTTGGAGGTATAAAAATTATCATTACCTTTGCAGTGTATTAGTAATGTGATACACGCTAAAAGCGCAGTTAACAACCTATAAAACGATAGGAATTATGATAAAGACAGAGAAGCTAACGTTTGGCTACAAGGCGCGACGCAAGGTGCTGAACGACATAACCCTCGAACTTGGCGAGGGTCACATCCACGGCCTCTTGGGCTGCAATGGCATCGGTAAGACCACACTCCTAAAACTTATCTGTGGCATCATGCGCCCAGGTAGCGGTGAGGTGCGTGTCGATGGTCTCGACCCCATGAGCCGCACGCCCCAGATGTTTAGTGAGTTGATGATAATCCCCGAGGAGTTCGACCTCCCCAATATGTCATTGGAGCGCTATGCAGCGATGATGAAGCCCTTCTATCCCCGCTTCGACCATGGTTCGATGCGCCGCTATGCCGAGGAGCTTAAGGTGAATACCGAGGATAAGCTCCACAGCATGTCTATGGGTCAGCGCAAGAAGGCATATATCGCCTTTGCCCTTGCGTGTAACGTTCGCACGTTGCTTATGGATGAGCCAACAAATGGCCTCGATATCCCCTCGAAGTCTATCTTCCGTCGCCTGCTCGCCTCGTATGTAGATGAGGAGCGCATGGTGGTAATCTCTACGCACCAAGTGGCAGATGTGGAGTCATTGTTGGACAACATTGTAATCCTCGACAACGAGGGCGTGGCACTCGCTGCTACAACAACCGAGATATGTAACAAACTGAAGTTCGGTCGCGCTGAGGAGAACGATAGTGTGCTCTACAAGGAGATGACCATCGCTGGCGAGATGGCGGTGATGGAGAACCGCGAGGGCGAGGATACGCAGCTCAACATCGAGCTCCTGTTCAACGCCGTGACTGCCGACCGCAAGGCTATTAACAACCTTTTTAACCGTTAGACCTATGAAGAGCTTTTCGATATCTCGCGTGGCGCACTACGCCCGCTACCACTATAGCGTAACTCGCTTCAGCTACCTTAGTTTTATCCTGGCTATGATAGCCCTCCCCACGCTCTTTGGCATACTCGGCAAAAACCTCCATACGGCAAAGGGGATGCTTATACCCCTCTATATCTTTGCGGGTATAGCCATGGCCAGTGCAACAACACGCATGATGCGTGGCCGAGGCACAAAGATTATGGATGGCGTACTCCCCGTATCGGCTGCCGAGCGCCATGTGTTCAACGTCTTTAACCTCGCCGTGGCATATCCCGTGCTCTTTGCTTTTGTGGCGGCAGTGACTCTGGGTATTGTGTCAGTATTTAATAAGGCGTCAATAAGTTTCAGCGAGGCATATGCACTGCTGGCAGAAGAAACACTTTTGGAGTGGCCAACCTATGTCCTTATACAGATTGGTTGCTCTACGGCACTGCTTATCAACCTGCTTGCCCGCCGTAGCCTAATCCTCGCATATATGATTGCCTTCTTCGGCTCGCAAACACTCCTTGTGCTCTTTGTTCTGGGCATGCAGTGGTTGTCGGGTAATGTAGAGTTCAGCTGGTCGTTCAATCCTACCGAGGCGGAGAAGGATGCAATTGAATACACCCTTAAGACCATCTTTTGCTTGATTCCCGTAGCGATATATACCCTCTGCTATGTTGTGTTGCGCAAGCGTCAAGTTAAATGGTAATCAAAGAGTTAGCATATGCAGTTCAGTGAAGAGAAGCCTATTTGGCGACAGATATACGACCATATAACGATGCGCATTCTCTCGGGCGAGTGGCGCGAGGATGAGCGCATAATATCGGTGCGCGAGATGGCGGCAACGGTGGGTGTTAATCCCAATACCGTCATGCGCAGCTATGAGCGATTGGAGGCCGATGGCATCATCTATAACCGTCGTGGTGTCGGCTTCTTTGTAGCTGTGGGTGCGCAGGATCACATCAAGCAGCTCGAACGCAAGAAGTTTATGGACGAGGAGCTACCAAAACTCAAGGAGCGACTATCGCACATCGGCCTAACCATCGAGGTTAAGGTGGAGCAGTAGGGTAGGTTTGCCGTTGTCGAAATTTTTGCTACCTTTGCAGCGAATTTTTAAAACGAGAAAAACTATGGAGACACCAAATTGCCCCGTATGTGGTGGCGAGAACACCTATTTCGATGGTTCACTTAACGTATGCCCCGATTGTGGCCACGAGTTCCACGCAAGCGAGGAGGCAGCACCCGCAGATGATGTAGCACGCGACAGCAATGGCGCAGAGCTTATGGATGGCGACGCTGTAACCGTAATCAAGGACCTCAAGGTTAAGGGCTCATCGATGGTCATCAAGCGTGGCACGAAGGTTAAGAGCATCCGCCTTACGGAGAACCCCGAGGAGGTGGACTGCAAGATTGATGGCAGCAGCATCGTCTTGAAGACTTGCTTCTTGAAGAAGTAATAACGAGAGATATAGCAACAAAAAAAGCGCCCCGGAAAGGGCGCTTTTCTTGTGTTAGGGGTGTTGTTACTCCATAAGCTTCATAATGGCGATGTCGGCCTTGTTTGAGGCGTTCTCCATGCAGAGCGTGAAGTAGTTACATGAGGTGCAGTATTTGTAGCATACGTTGCCATCTACGTCGCGATCATACAAGTTGTAGAGCGTTGCCGAGCCATTGCCGTCGAGTGTGATATCCCAGTATGCGCGCAACTCACCGTCGCCCGTAGGGAGCTTATCCTCGGTGACATACCAAGCCTTACCCTCTTCGCCCTCTTCGCCAGAGAAGGCACCTGTGCCACCCTGAGAGATGAGGTATACACCCATTGTGCCCTGCTTCTCCATGTTTGCAGAGTAGAACATATAGCCCTTGTCGTGGTTTGTAATGCTCCATGTGTAGTCCATAGCATCGTCGCTATGAAGAATGCCGAACTCGTCTGAGGGGAGCTCAACGCCCGTTACCCAGTAGTAGTTAGAGCTATTTGTGGGTACGTTGTTGGTCACGTAGTACTTGCCATCAAGCTTCGTAGCGATGAGGTAGGTGCCGTTGTCGGTAATCTCATCGAGAGAGCATACGGGGGTGAAGTAGCGGTTGACAGGTGCGGGTGCGCCCTCCGAAGTGTTGAGGTCGAGCTCTACGCGATAGAGGCGGCGTGTGGGGTGTGAAACATCCATCGCTCCGTCGCTCCATCTGTAGGAGTCGGCATCGGTCTCCACAACGACATTAACGCCTGTGAAGCTTGTGCTGGGCACCACCATATATATATCGTGCGTGTGCGCAAGGAGCACATCCTCGCCACCCTCAGCAGCGCTTACGTAGTCTACCTTGATGCTGTTTGCTGTGCCGTTGAAGCAAAGCTCGCCCGATGTAGCATCGATGGTGTAGTCTCCCACCAAAGACTCTGTGGTTGTGAGTGTTACGCTACGAAGACTCTCGGTGTCGTGACCCTTACCCTCGACTCTAAAGCGAATGACAGAGGCCATAACCTCGTAGACAACATCTATGCGTGTGCCGGTATTGAGGGGTGATGTAGCCATCATGGGGAGCAACTCGCCCGCGAAGCTCGCGCCAGCGCTCTGCTCGATGCTTGCTGCAAGCGATGCCTTAGCCTCGATGAGACTCTTACCCACGTTGTCGCCTACGGGGTAGATTACATAAATCTGCTTTGCATCGGCGGGAGTCTCGCTTGTGAAGTGCCAACCATCGGCACCACGCTTCATCTGTGCTGTACGGAAAGTGTCGCCAGCACCATCTGTTACGTAGGCAACAACATCCTCCTCGCACCACTCGAGGTGTGATACGTCTGAGGCCTCGTAGCCAATCGTTGTACGTGTATCGGCGGTGTATACCTCCACCGTGCGCATGTCGTCCATAGTGGCGATGTTTGCGCTATCCTTCTGGCACGATACGGCAGCGAGAGCCATTGCCGCAGCCAGAACTACATATATCTTCTTATTCATCTTCGTAATTCTCTGTTAGTTAGTGTTATGCTGCCTGCCATGGGTCGAGATCCTCATCGCCCCAGTTGCCATTGTTAACGTCGTCGTGGTTCTTAGCATCGTAGTAGTATACCATAACGTGCTCGTCGCATGAGATGGTGTTGATGGGAGCCTCGGGGTGGATGTAGATAGTCTCCAACTGTGGGTTCTCCTCCGCGAAGATGAAGGCAACGTTCTTGTTCTTAGATAGGTCGATAGACTTCATTGCAGTGCGGCGGATGTCTATCTGGTAGAGCGCTGCGCAGTCGTAGGCACTGAAGTATGCGAGGGGATTGTCGTGAACGTAGAGCTCATAAATAGATGTGCAACCCGATAGGTCGAGACGCTCGAGGTTGTTGTTGTTGAACTCGCAGAGTGACAACGCCTTAAGACCGCTTACCTGGAGCTCGACGAGCTCGTTGTTTGTAAGAGCAAGCTCCTCGATGGCGCTGTTGGCACGTAGGTCGAGGTGTGTGAGCTTGTTGTTGTCGGCATAGAGCCAGCGTAGGTCACGACAGCCTGTGGTGTTGATGTTGGTGAGGCTGTTGTATGAGCAGTTGAGCACTACCAACTCCTCCATGCCACTGATGTCGAGCGTAGTGATCTGGTTCTCGCTTACGCTTGCCGAGAAGAGCTTCTTGCTGTCCTGGATGTCGAGTGTTGTGAGTTGGTTGGCGCTAACGTCGAGGCTCTCCAACTTGGTGCAACCCTTGAGGTTGATATCTGTAAGTAGGTTAGCTGCTACCTCCAATAGCTTGATGTTCGAGCACTTTGACATGTCGAGCGAAGTGAGCTTGTTGTAGCCAATCTGCACCTCCTGAATATCGGGGCAGTTGGTGAGGTCGAGCTCGCCAATCTCGTTAAACTTGAGCCATAGGTAGTCGAGCTTCGAGCACTGTGTGAGGT
>JAEZPN010000014.1 GCA_023413645.1 Bacteroidota bacterium | reverse complement strand
TCCCTGCGGAGGATGTGCCCAACTTGGTGTTCGAGGATTTTATCGACGACGCTTGTACCTGTGTGGAGTATCTGCGCAAGGAGGGCTTCGAGAGGGTCATCGTGGCGGGACATAGCGAGGGCGGTCTTATTGCTCTTGCCTTAGCTGCCGAGGCGGAGTGTTGCCTCGATGGCGTGGTTTTGCTCTGCGCACCCGGCTACAACATGGCCGAAATTCTCAACTTTCAGCTCTCGCAGCAGCTTGTGCCCGCATACATGGGTCTGATGGTTAAGAGTTCAACCATTATAAATCAACTTAAGGCGGGTAGTATGGTGGCGGAGGAGGATATTCCCAGCGAGCTTATAGGATTGTTCCACCCCACGGTGCAACCCTTCCTTATTAGCAATATGCGATATGAACCCACGGAGCTTGCGGCAAAATGTCGCGTACCGATGCTTATTGTCTCGGGAGGTAGGGATATTCAGGTCTCGGTGTCGAATGGCGAGCGCATACACAATGCAAACCCTGCCTCGGAGCACCGCATCTTCGAGAATATGACGCATGTGCTAAAGGATGCCGACACGTCGGACCGCATAGCGCAGGTTATGGGTATATATACAAACGCAAACCTCGCTATAACAGAGGCTCTTGCGCCCGCAATAGTGGAATTTTTGAATAACATAAAATAGAGTAGACTATGGCATTTTTGAAGAATCTTTTTGGTGGTAAGTCCACTCCCAGCTACCCCTGTGACGAGTTAGTTATTAATGGCGAGAAGTTGAAGTTGAGCTTCTATGCTCACGCTTCGCTGGCTATCGAGTATATGGATAAGCATATCTATGTTGACCCCGTAATGGAGAATGCCGAGTATGATAAACTCCCCAAGGCTGATGTTATCCTTGTGACCCACTCACATTACGACCACTTCGACATGGCGGCAATCGAGAACTTGCAGAAGGCCGATACCCACATCCTCTTGGATAAGACCTCTGCTGAGGGCTTCGTGGGCGACTGCTACACTATGCTTCCAGGCGCTGTGGCTGAGCCATTTGTCGATATTAAGGTTGAGGCCGTGGCGGCATATAACACCTCGGAGCACCAGTTGCAGTTCCACCCCAAGGAGCGTGAGGATTGTGGCTATGTAATCACGCTCGGTGGCGCTGTGCGCATCTATGTTTCGGGCGATACCGAGCCTACGGAGGAGTTGCGCGCGGTAAAGAATATCGACATCGCCTTTATCTGCTGCAACCAACCCTACACCATGACTCCCGAGCAGGCTGTCGAGGCTGTTAAGGCTATCCGCCCCGCGATTTATTACCCCTACCACTATGGTCAGGTAGATGAGCCTACCGATGTGGAGGCGTTGGCTAAGATGCTTGATGGCGTGTGTGATGTTCGCATCCGACCACTCGCATAAAAGGTTTAGTATCAGTACACTTGGGCATCGACTGCGGTCGATGCCTATGTTAGTTGTGCTTGTGCCATTCGTGGCGGGAATACTCCTTGCGGAACACTTCGTTGTGCCACTATATCTTGCTGTGGCGCTCTTCCTTATTTCGGTTATCATCGCCTATATTTCGATGCCTCGCAAGGTGGTGTGGGGATATGTCACATTGGCGCTCCTCGCCTTTGGATATGTCGTTGCCGAGTTGCGCGCTTCGAGTGTCGCTATGCCCTACGACAAGGAGTGCGAGATGATTATAGATGTTGAGGGCATACCCACTCAGCGTGATGGCTACCGCGTGGCAGATGGTCGCCTTGTGCAGTGGTACGATGGCGAACGCTGGCACGATAGCGAGAGTAGCGTGGTCGTTTGGTTGCGCTCCGATAGCGTGGCGCAGGGCGATAGGGTATACCTGTGTGCCAAGCTCAACGAGGATATATCGCATTATGACGACTATAACCGCTTGATGCACCGTCGAGGTTTTGTGGGAGGAGTAGGTGTCTCGGATTATAATATTATAAGCATAACTCACTCTGCATCAGTAGATTTGCAATCTAAGGCTATTACTAAGTTAGATGAGTATGCCACGGACGACGCCTCGCATGCCACGGTTGTAGCTATGGTAGCAGGCTCACGCCACGCCATGCCCAACGATCTGCGTGAGGCATACTCCGAGACGGGACTATCTCACCTTATGGCGGTGTCGGGCCTGCACCTCGGCATCGTGCTTATGGTCGTGAGTTTTATGCTTATTCCCCTGCGTTTTGCGCATGGTGGTCACCGCCTTGCGGCACTTCTTGCCATAGTCGCTATATGGTTCTACGCTATTATGAGTGGTGCATCGCCCTCGGTTGTGCGTGCAGCCGTGATGCTCACGGTGTTGCAACTCTCGCTTGCCGCCTCTGCGCGCTATAATAGCCTTAATGCGCTGGCCGTAACGGTCTTTGCGATGCTCGTCTATCACCCGAGCTACCTCTTCGATATAAGTTTTCAACTCTCCGTGGCCGCGGTCTTCGGCATCGTGGCGTGGACTGTGCCTATGATGCGTGCTTCGCGTATGTGGCCTCGCCCCGTTAAGGGTATCTATTCGCTCTTTGTAGTGGGTGTTGTGGCTACGCTATGGACGCTGCCAATGGTCTCGCATACCTTTGGTAATCTGCCAATTATAGGCGTTGTGGTTACACCCTGCGTCATGCTCTTTGCCTACGCCATTGTTGCGTGTGGCATCATTGCCGTAGTTCTTCCCTCGCCCGTGGGTTACCCCTTTGCTGTGGTGGCGGAGTGGGTGGCGCGCATGCAGAATATCGTTGTCGAGTGGGCCGCAGATTTACCCTTCGCCTCGGTGGAGTATGCCATGCCAAAGTGGGGTGTTGTACTCTGCTACCTTGTTTATGCTACGATTACGCTGCTTTATTGGAGTAAAAATCAAAAAAAAGTGATAACTTTGTCTCGTTATGCTAACCCTCAATGACCTTGACATACTACGCACGGAGGAGGTGCGTCGCGCTATAGAGGAAAATATCGAGCGCGACCCTGCAAAGATCGCCCTAAGCAAGGGCGTGCCCCATGCTGCACTTGTCGCTACGCAGGTTAAGTATTTGCAGCGCGCACGCCGCAAGCTCCCAGCGTTGTACGAGGCACGTTGCATCATCCCTCCCCGCGCCTTCGAGCAGTGCTCAAGCCAGGAGAGCGCACGCCGTAAACCCCTCGCGGGAGGTGCGGTGTTGGATATGACGTGCGGCCTCGGCATCGACACCATGGCGCTTGCTGAGCACTTCGAGCGTGTCGTGAGCATCGAGCGCGACGAGGTCCTTGCAGAGGTTGTGCGATACAATATGTCGCTCCTGGGTATTAAGAATGTCGAGGTCGTAACCGCCTCATCTGAGGAGTATGTAGCAACGACAACAGAGCATTTCGACTGGGTATTTGTTGACCCTGACCGTCGCTCGGCAGAGGGCAAGAAGATGGTCTGCATGGAGGACTGCTCACCCAATGTTGTGGCGCTAATGCCCCGATTACGAGAGATTTCCGAGCGTGTGGCGATAAAGTTGTCCCCCATGTTCGACTGCGCCGAGGCGTTCAGGCTGTGTAGTCCCGCTGAGGTTGAGGTTGTATCGATTGGTGGCGAGTGCAAAGAGGTAAACATCTATACCAATGCCGAACGCGACATGCTACGCATCGCGGTTATTGGCGATGGCGAGTGGTCTTTTGACCACGAGACGATGGTTGCAGAGCCCAGTGCCGAGGCGTTCACTCCGACGGAGTATCGTTATCTGCTTGTCCCCGATGTGGCACTGCAGAAGGCGCGCGTGGCGATAGCTGCGCTAAAGTCCCACGCCGCTATTTGGAGTAACAACGGCTATGCCTTTGCGCGAGAACTCCCCACGGAGGCACTCCCCGCACGCATATTCGAGATCGAGAGCATCGAACCCTACCGCCCTAAGGAGCTTAAGAGAAAGTTTAAGGGTGAGGGAGTGGAGTTTATGAAGCGCGACTGTGCCCTCTCGATAGATGCTGTGCGTCGTGCTACGGGAACACGTCCTGGTAGCGAGAGGCTCATTGCCCTTACTACGATTGCGGGCGATACATGGGTAATAGAGATAAAACTACTGCAATAATGAAAATTGTAGAGAAGATAAATAGGTCGTTGAAGCATATGCAGCGACTTATACACCACAATCTGCTGAGCGTGGATGCCGCGGAGCGTAGTCATCTACGCAGAGGTTACCGCCTAATATACTACACGTTGCGTGGCGTAAACGTACACCGCACGATGATTGATAGTGCGGCGCTGACGCTATATACGCTTTTGGCGATGGTGCCACTCTTGACGCTCGTGTTGCTTATCCTTGGCAAGGTGGGCGATGTAGATAGGTATATAGAACTCATATACAGCAGCGTCCCCGATAAGTGGGGCGTGGTGCTCGATAATCTGCTCGCGGTGGCTAAGGGTGCTGCCGACAACATAGCACCGGGCTTCTTGGCCGTTATCGGTATTGCGATGTTGCTCTTCATGGTATTCGCCCTATTCCGCATGGTAGAGGGGTCGTTCAATCGCGTCTTTGGTGTTGTAGACTCGCGTGGTTTCATCTACCGATATATGGCCTATATCTTCATCGCGCTCTTTGTGCCTACGATGTTGCTTACGGCTATGACCTTTGCCTATGATACGTTGGCTATGGTGGGGCTGGATGATGGCATGAATAGAGTGGCTGGAGGAGCCCTCTCGTTGACATTGGTGTCCATGGCTACAACGCTGATGTATAAGTGTTTGCCTTATACGCGCGTGAAGTGGCGCTATGCTATCTATGCCGGTCTTTTGGCGGCTGTGGCACTGTCGATATGGATGCGTGGCTACGTCCTCTTCCAGCAGATGATGACCTCGTATAACGTCATCTATGGTAGTTTGGCTGCGGTGCCATTGTTTATAATATGGCTGCAGGTGTCGTGGAATATCATCCTCGTTGGTTGTGAACTCTGCGCCGTATGGCAGTATCGCCAGCGCTATGAGCATATCGACCGCAGACGCATTCGTGTATCTGTTGCAGGTAAGGAGTCGGCAGTGAGTGTCGTAATCGTGGGCTCGGGCAATGTAGCAGAGGCCTTTGCGCGTACCCTCGCCTCGTGTGAGGAGATAGAGCTGCGACAGATATATGCCCGTAATACAGAGCGCGGTATGGCTATCGCCGGTATGGTTGGAGTAGAGTGGTGCAGCGATATTGAGGATATAGCTCCGGCAGATCTTTACCTTATAGCTGTGAGCGATAGGGCGGTAGAGGATGTGGCAGCCTCGCTCGTAGTTCCAGATGATGCAATCGTCGTGCATACGGCGGGTAGTGTACCCATGAATGCCATTGCAGCACGTAAGGGTGGTCGCGGTATTATCTATCCTTTGCAGAGCTTTACAAGTGGTCGAGAGGTAAGTCTCGGTGAGGTTCCCTTGTTTATCGAGGCGGATAGTGATGATACACGAGAGCGACTTATGGATATTGCATCGCGCATAAGTTCACGTGTTGAGTATGCCGATTCGGAGCGTCGCAAAGTGATACACCTTGCTGGCGTTCTTGTAAATAACTTTGTCAATCATCTCTACGCTGCGGGTAGCGATGTGCTTGCAACCGAGGACTTGGACTTCGACATCCTGAAGCCTCTTATTGCCGAGACCGCAGCTAAGGCCATAGCAACGAATGACCCGACGAGTGTGCAGACGGGTCCTGCGGCGCGTGGCGATATGGCTGTAGCGGAGCGACATATGGAGATGCTTGCTGATGATAAGCGTAAACAACAGATATACAAACTGATAACTGAGAGTATATGGGAAACTTCAAAGAAGATATAGCACGTGTTGAGGCGATAGTTCTCGATGTAGATGGCGTGATGACCGATGGCGGTATTATACCCACGCCCGACGGCGACTTCATCCGTCGCTACAATGCTAAGGATGGCTATGCCATCGCTTCGGCATTGCGTGAGGGTTTGAAGGTGTGCGTCATATCTGGCGGTCGTGGTAAGATGCTCGAGAACCGCTTGACAATGCTCGGCGTGACACGTATGTATCTAAACTGCATGGATAAGACTCAGGCAATCAGCGAGTTCATTGCCGACTATAACCTCAATCCCGAGGATATGATCTACATGGGTGACGACATTCCTGACTTGGAGTGTATGCGTCTTGTGGGCATCCCCGTATGCCCTGCAGATGCCGCTATGGAGGTTATTGAGGCTTCGCGTTATGTCTCGGAGTTTAATGGTGGCCACGGTGCTGTGCGCGATATAGTGGAGCAGGTTATGCGTGCTCAGGATAAGTGGGCAAAGAACCTCAAGGGCGTGCTCGGCATCAACCATTAAGAGTTGTAAGGCGTACCAGCAAAATAAAAGATGCTATCCCGCATGAGGATAGCATCTTTTGTGTTATAGAGTGAGCCTCTATTAGTGGCAACCGTTGCAGTCGCAACCCTCGCCGCACTCGTGGTCGCCGCAACCGCCACCACAGTCACCGCAGCTGCAGCCACCGCCCATGAACTTAGCGAGGTCCTCAGGCTGTGTGTCGCGTACGTCAACTACGGTAACCTCGAAGTTCAAGGTCTTACCTGCCATGGGGTGGTTGAAGTCCATCATAACGGTCTCCTCCTTAACCTCCTTAACGATACCCATCATGTGCTGACCGTCAGCTGTAGCCATAGGAATCTGGCTGCCCACGAAGAGAATATCCTCAGCAACCTTGCCGTCCATCATGAACACGGTCTTGGGCAACTCAACGATAGCCTCAGCGATAACCTCGCCGTAACCATCCTTAGCCTCGAGTGTGAATGCTACAGACTCACCGGGCTCCTTGCCCATGATAGCCTCCTCGAACTTGGGCAACAACATGCCCATGCCGCAAATAAACTCCAAAGGCTGACCAGGCTGTGACTGATCTGCAATCTGACCATCTACAGTGAGCTTGTAGTCAACGCTCACCATCTTGTTCTGCTCTACTTTCATGTTTTTATAGTTTAATAGTTAATATCACTTGGTGAAAACCGGATGCAAAGATAATGACTTAGGGGATAGTTGCCAAATTTATACCCCATATTTTCGATTAATCTTCCTTGTATAGCTATAAAGTTGCGCGATGATGCGAAAATTTTAGGTGCGATACGTGCTTCTCTCTTTATATATTAATATAGGTATAGTCCTAAAAATCGTATATATGCTAAAAAAATGAGCGGTAAAGCAAAAAAAAGTTGTTTTACTATTTCGCGATTCATAAATTAGTTGTATATTTGCACTCGATTTTGCGCCAAAGCCCTGCAAAGGGGAGCAAAAAGTTCTTTGAAAGAGTAAAAATGAATTTTTTTTGAAAAAAGTTTGCAAAAAATTTGCAGATTAAAAAAAAGTCATTACCTTTGCACCCGTTAAGAGAAACGCCGATGTAGCTCAGTTGGCCAGAGCAGCTGATTTGTAATCAGCTGGTCGGGGGTTCGAATCCCTCCATCGGCTCTTAAATGTTAAAGCTCCTCAATGAGGGGCTTAAATATTGGGAAGATACCAGAGTGGCCAAATGGGGCAGACTGTAAATCTGCTGGCGCACGCCTTCGGTGGTTCGAATCCATCTCTTCCCACAGATAAAATGACGCCGTCGGGGTTGCAAAGAAGTCACTCAGAAATGAGTGAGGCATACTCTGAACGGTGTATTTTTGCGGAAGTAGCTCAGTTGATAGAGCAGTAGCCTTCCAAGCTACGGGTCGCGAGTTTGAGCCTCGTCTTCCGCTCAGAAGACAGTGTGACACTCGAAGCTTAAACCAAGGCCGGCGTAGTGTTGCGCATTTGTTGTTAAACAAAGTAGAGAAGTAACTTTAAAAACTTAAATACTTATATTACTATGGCAAAAGAAAAATTCGATCGTTCGAAACCACACGTGAACATCGGTACTATCGGTCACGTTGACCACGGTAAGACTACTCTTACTGCTGCTATCACAACTGTATTGGCAAATCGCGGTCTCTCTGAGAAGCGTGACTTCGATTCAATCGATAACGCACCTGAGGAGAAGGAGCGTGGTATCACCATCAACACTGCTCACGTAGAGTATCAGACTGCAAGCCGTCACTACGCTCACGTAGACTGCCCCGGTCACGCTGACTACGTTAAGAACATGGTTACTGGTGCTGCTCAGATGGACGGTGCAATCCTCGTAGTTGCTGCTACTGATGGTCCTATGCCCCAGACTAACGAGCACGTTCTTCTTGCAAAGCAGGTAAACGTTCCCCGTATCGTTGTATTCTTGAACAAGTGTGATATGGTTGACGATCCTGAGATGCTTGACCTCGTTGAGATGGAGGTTCGTGACCTTCTTTCTAAGTACGACTTCGACGGCGACAACGCTCCCGTTATCCGTGGTTCAGCTCTTGGTGGTTTGAACGGCGAGCCCCAGTGGGAGGAGAAGATCATGGAGCTCATGAACAGCGTTGATGAGTTCATCCAGTTGCCTCCTCGTGACAACGAGAAGCCTTTCTTGATGCCTGTTGAGGACGTATTCTCAATCACTGGTCGTGGTACTGTTGTTACAGGTCGTATCGAGACTGGTATTATCCACGTAGGTGATCCCGTTGAGATCATCGGTTTGGATGAGGAGATCCGCACTTCTACATGTACTGGCGTTGAGATGTTCCGTAAGCTCCTCGATCAGGGTGAGGCTGGTGACAACGTAGGTCTTTTGATGCGTGGTCTTGACAAGAAGGATGTTAAGCGTGGTATGGTTATCGCTAAGCCCGGTTCAATCACTCCTCACACTAAGTTCTCTGCAGAGGTTTATATCCTCAAGAAGGAGGAGGGTGGCCGTCACACACCTTTCCACAACAAGTACCGTCCTCAGTTCTACCTCCGTACTATGGATATCACTGGTGAGGTGATGCTTCCCGAGGGTGTAGAGATGGTTATGCCTGGTGACCACGTAACAATCAACGTAGAGTTGATCTACCCTGTAGCGTTGAACGAGGGTCTTCGTTTCGCGATCCGTGAGGGTGGCCGTACAGTAGGTGCTGGTCAGGTAATCAAGGTTATCGAGTAATCTTAGATTTCTAGATAATTCCAAGAGGCAGGTTCTGCCTGCCTCTTATTTAGGAGCATAGTTCAAGGGTAGAATAGCGGTCTCCAAAACCGTTGATGGGAGTTCGAATCTCTCTGCTCCTGCTAATTAAAAAGGATAAGATATGTTTAAGTATTTCAAGAACTCATACAACGAGTTGGTTCACAAGGTAACTTGGCCTTCGTTGCAGCAGCTCATTGGCTCAACAAAAGTTGTTTTGATTGCGTCAGTGATTTTCGCAGTGGTAGTCTTCGCAATGGACTACGCGTTCAATGGACTAATGTCTCAGGTGTACAAGTGGTTGTAAGACCATTTGTTCTTTTTAGTGCTATAAGCAATGGGAGAGATTACTAAGCAGTGGTATGTAGTTCGCGCTATCGGTGGCAAGGAGAAGAAGGTCAAAGAGTATATCGAGGCTGAGATTCGTCACAACCACCTTGAGGATTACATAGCACAGGTTCTTATTCCGACCGAGAAGGTATATACAATCCGAAACGGAAAGAAAGTATCAAAGGAGAAGGTTTCATATCCAGGCTATGTCTTGATTGAGGCCGCCTTCGTTGGACAAATACCAATTATCATTCGCAACATTCCTAATGTACTTGGTTTCTTGGGTGACACCAAGGAAGACAGCCGCAAGATGAATCCTACACCTCTACGTCCACATGAGGTTAGTCGTATTCTCGGACTAGTCGACGAGCTAAGTCAGAAGGAGGAGGAGAACGAGACTCCGTTCTTCGTCGGCGAGACCGTCAAGGTTACAGACGGTCCATTCTCAAGCTTCCAAGGTACCATTGAGAGTGTCGACAACGAGCATCGTAAACTCACCGTGAGTGTGAAGATTTTTGGCCGCAAGACTCCTATGGAGTTGAGCTTTACACAAGTTGAAAAAGAATAATTAACCAAGGAAAATTATGGCAAAAGAGGTTGCTGCATTTATTAAATTGCAGATCAAAGGTGGTGCCGCAAACCCCTCACCTCCAGTAGGTCCTGCATTGGGTTCAAAGGGAGTCAACATCATGGACTTCTGCAAGCAGTTCAATGCACGTACACAGGATAAGGCAGGTAAGGTTCTTCCGGTAATCATCACTGTTTACAGCGATAAGTCGTTTGACTTTGTAGTTAAACAGCCACCGGTAGCCATTCAGCTCAAGGAAGCAGCTAAGATCCAGACTGGTTCGGCTCAGCCTAACCGTCAGAAGGTCGGCCAGGTAACATGGGACCAGGTTAAGGAGATTGCTGAGGGCAAGATGCC
>JAEZPN010000056.1 GCA_023413645.1 Bacteroidota bacterium | reverse complement strand
CGAACACCTCGGCGGCGTGGCGGGCATCCTCCGTGCCTCCGCGTACGCTCTGCGTGATAGCCTTGCCGATGGCTATGCGCGCGATATACTCGTTGAGGGTGCTATCGCCCGCGGGGGTGTATAGCTCCTCGATAGAGTGCGCGCTCTGCTCGGCGCGGTAGATAGATGCCGAGCGGTTGCTTGCCGTGCGTGAGTAGCGCACAAGCGACATGGGCGAGAAGCAGAACTTAGCCCCCTGCTGCACCATCTTTACCCATAGCCACTGGTCCTCGCCTATGCGCATGCCCTCGGGGAAACCACCAGCACGAAGCACAGCCTCGCGGCGTAGCGTGGCGGTGGAGGGTATGATGGGGTAGCGGCGCTGTAGTGCCTCCTCGGCGATGTTGATATAGCCCTCGGTGGTGGGCACGCTTGCAGCGACGCGCTTTGTGCCACTAACGATGTCGAAGGCTGTAGAGTAGGCATCTGCCTCGGGGTAGTACTCCATAAGTCGGCACACCTCGGCGATATATCCCGTGAGCCATGCGTCGTCGGCATCGAGGAGGGCGATATAGTCACCCTTAGCCTCTGCAATACCACGATTACGCGCTGCGCTAACTCCGCTATTTGGCTGTGTTATAAGGCGTATGCCTGCCTTGGGGTGCTCGGCGATTATGCGCTCAACGATGGCGCGCGAACCATCCGTAGAGCCGTCATCCACAACGATAATCTCACCTGGTGCGAGGCTCTGCTCCACAACCGAGCGTAGTGCGCGCTCCACCTCCGCCTCCTTATTATATAGCGGCATCACAACCGATATGCGCTCCGACTCCTCGGTCTGCACCTTGCGACCGAAGTTGAGGATTTCGGGGGCATGGTTGAGGCGCTTATCCTCGGGCAACCACTTCTGTATGTCGCCATAGTGGCTGCGTAGGTAGGTCTCAAGGTCGCTCGGTGCCCACACCTCCATAGCGCCCATCTTGCGGCGCTCGGGAGTGTTAATAGCCTCCACGGCAATCATATCCTTGGGCATGCGCACGATGTTGTAGTACTTGGCATCGGTGCCGTTGTAGCGTGTGAGCTCTCGCTTCAAACGGTTGTATATCTGCTCCTTACTACGTGTAGCGGTAGCAAGGCGTATCGCTAAGCACGACAGCCAACTCTTGGGTAGTACGACGTTATTATTTGCCCTGCCGAACCACCTCCACAACCATACGCTCTTTGCCATAAAGCAGTTGACCCAGAAGCCCACCTTGGCGCGTTGCTTGCGTCTCTGCGCCTCATCATCGGGCACAAGGTCGTAGGGGAAGATGTCGATGTAGATACCCTCCTCGATGGGCATGCCGACCCACTCGCGCTCCACGAAGCGGGTGCCACGCTTGCGCACCTTAGCAAAGTAGAAGGGTGTGTCGCGCTCCGTCGTAAACTCCTGGAGCACGTAGCCCTCGCCGAGGAGTGCAGGAGCCTCACGTAGGAAGCGCTCGTAGTTCTCGCGCGTCATGCCGAGGTCGATGTCGTCATCCCAGGGTACTATATCCTCGAAGAAGTGCGCGCCAATGGCCGTGCCACCCTGAATGAAGTAGGGTATACCAGCGGCGTCGCACACGCGCACCACCTCGCGAAGAACATCGTATAGCTCCTCGTGTAGGTGTCGTAGTATCTCGGCGTTGTATTTCATTACATGTTGTGTACAAGTAGGTTACATCCTCTAATGTCGCTGCCGGCAATGCGGCCCTCGATGCAGAAACTGCCGTCGGCATATAGGCGACCCATATCCTCGGTCTGGATAAATGCGCACGACGAGAGGTTGGCAAGGTCGATAATGTCGATGCCGCCGCGACCGCCCGCAGGGGTGTGGTCGAAGGGATCGTTTACATCACGCACCATCACGCGCATCCACTTTGGCGCGTGGAAGATGCCCTCGCCTGCGGAGTATGCCTGCGATGTAAGCTCTGCCATGCCATACTCGGAGTGTATGTGCTCCACGCCAAAGCCCTCGGTGAGGATGGCGTGCAACTCGCTCTTTGATAACTCCTTACGGCGACCCTTCATGCCTCCCGTCTCCATAACGATTGTATTCGAGAGTTTGGGGGCGTACTGCTCCGCAACATCCCATAGCGCATAGCTCACACCAAGCAAAATCTTGGGTTTGGGATCTGCCTCAATGTCGGCGATAAGGCGCTCATAATCGTTGAGGTAGAAGCCTCCCGAGCCGCACTCGCGGATAAGCGTGTCGACCATATAGACAAGTGACGAACCCTCGCGCTCCAAGTAGTTGGGTAAGAGTCCGTATATGCTCCACTTCGCGGGCTCGCCATAAAACTCTTTGAAGGCTGCGGTGAAGGTCTTGCGGTATGCCTCGAGCGAGGCCATCATGTGGCGTGAGGCTACGGTAGAACCTGTGTTGCTCGACGTAAAGACAATCTCGGGGGCCTCCGCACCGCAGTATACGTCGGTAGACTTGAAGAGGCGTATCGGCATAAAGGGTATCTCCTCGATGCTATGCACCTCGCAGGGGTCGATGCCGAGTAGTTCTACATAGCGGCGGTAGGGCTCGCAGTGTTCAGCCTGATAGCGAAATAACTCGAGTGCGCACGTCTCAAACTCCGCTTCAGTGCCGATGGATAGTATGGTGTCGATATTCAACATAGTCGTTCTTGGTCTAAACTCTATCCCACAAAGTTATATTTTTTTCTGTGATTACACCAACAATTATCGTTATTTACTGAAAATAACGCTGTAACCTCTTGTATTTTGCGCATGTTTTTGTATATTTGTAGGTTGAAACGAATAAAATTATGAGTAAGAGACTTAAGATAGGTATTACACAAGGCGACACCAACGGTGTAGGCTGGGAGGTAATTCTCAAAATATTTTCAGATAATCGCCTCGCGGAGTTGTTCACTCCCGTCATCTACGGCTCAAGCGTCGCTGCGGCATTCTACCAGAAGCGCTTGAACGACTTCGACCCCGTTAAGTTCGTGGTTGTAGATAGCGCAGAGCGCGCTCAACAGGGTCGTGTAAACCTTGTGGAGTGTGGTGCCAAGGAACTCTCGGTAACTCCAGGTAAGCCATCTAAGGTGGGTGGCGAGGCTGCAGCTGCGGCACTCAATAAGGCGATTGAGGAGCTTAAGAGCGGTGCTATCGACGCTATGGTCACTGCACCAATCGACAAGGAGATGATTCAGAGTGAGGCGTTCTCATTTACAGGACATACGGAGTTTCTCGCTAAGGAGCTCGAGGGTGAGCCCTTGATGATTATGACATCGGAGCTTATGCGCGTGGGTCTTGCGACAATCCATGTTCCCGTTGCTGAGGTGGCAGAGTCGCTCTCGAAGGAGCTTATCGTCGAGCGCATTAACCAGATTAACGCCTCTATGCGTCAGGATTTTGGTGTTGTTCGTCCCAAGGTTGCGGTGTTGGCACTCAACCCCCACGCTGGCGATGGCGGCCTACTCGGCAAGGAGGAGCAGGAGATTATCAAGCCCGCAATAGTCGAGGTATACGAGGCTGGTGTGTTGGCATTTGGCCCATTTGCGGCAGATGGTTTCTTCGCGTCGGGTCAGTTCAAGAACTACGATGCCATCCTCGCCATGTACCACGATCAGGGTCTTGCACCATTTAAGACGCTTACGCCCAATGGCGTGAACTTCACAGCGTCACTCTCGGAGGTGCGCACATCGCCCGACCATGGCGTAGCGTACGACATCGCGGGTAAGGGTGTGGCTGACGAGCAGTCTATGCGTAATGCAATATATGAGGCTATCGACATCGTGCAGCGCCGCAGAGAGTGGGCGGAGTGGAATGCCAACCCCTTGCAGCACTTCGAGCGCGAGAAGGGTAGAGACATCTCTATCAAGGATCTTCCCGAGACTGAGCACCACGACTAATTACATGAAGAGATATGTTTAGATTGGTAATAAGCATCGTACTTAGTGCTGTAGTATTGGGTTTGGCTACTGCAAGGTGTATATCAATGGGCATGCCTACCTGCACTAAAGAGTGGTTGTGGTTTGGTATGTTTGTGGTCGTAGGTGTCGTTGCTTTGCTTCGACTTATATCTCTCGCCACGATGCTGGGTAGAGCGAAGAAGGAGAATAAACAGGAGTAAACAAGGAGTGCAACTGAGTAGTAATCCGTCTCGTTATTGTGGAGCTATGAAGGCACTCGAAACATAAACAATTAAAACAATTATTATCATGGTTAAAGTAACCTTTCCCGATGGCTCGGTAAGAGAGTTTGCCAAAGGGACTACTGCCTTTCAGGTGGCAGAGAGCATCAGCCCTCGTCTCGCTGCTGACTCACTTGCAGCCGAGGTAAATGGCGCAACAGTAGATATGATGCGCCCTATTGATTGTGACTGCACAATCAAATTCTTCAAGTGGGACGACGCAGAGGGTAAGCACGCCTTCTGGCACACATCATCACACCTCTTGGCTGAGGCGTTGGAGGCTTTGTATCCCGGCATTAAGTTCGGTATCGGTCCCGCTATTGACAACGGTTTCTACTACGACGTAGACTCGCCCGTAGCGATTACGGAGGCAGACCTCGAGAAGATCGAGCAGAAGATGGTGGAACTCTCACGCAACAAGGAGGCTCTTGTTCGTACTGAGGTATCTAAGGCTGATGCGCTCAAGACCTTCACAGAGAAGGGCGACCAGTACAAGGTTGAGCTTATCACAGACCTTGAGGATGGCACTATCTCATTCTACACTAACGGTGCTTTCACAGACCTATGTCGTGGTCCACATATCCCCAACACGGGCTATATCAAGGCTATTAAGCTTACATCTATCGCCGGCGCATACTGGCGTGGTAACGAGAAGAATAAGATGCTTACTCGTATCTACGGCGTATCGTTCCCCAAGAAGTCGATGCTCGACGAGCACCTCGCACTTTTGGAGGAGGCAAAGAAGCGTGACCACCGTAAGCTCGGTAAGGAGCTCGAGTTGTTCATGTTCTCACAGCGCGTAGGCCAGGGTCTTCCTATGTGGTTGCCCAAGGGTGCAGAGTTGCGCGACCGTTTGGAGCGTTTCTTGCGCCAGATTCAGAAAGAGTATGGCTACCAGCAGGTTATCACTCCTCACATCGGTAACAAGGATCTCTACGTTACATCTGGCCACTATGCAAAGTATGGTAAGGACTCGTTCCAGCCTATCCACACTCCATTTGAGGGTGAGGAGTACTTGCTCAAGCCTATGAACTGCCCCCACCACTGCGAGATCTACCGCTCTAAGCCTCGCTCATACAAGGATCTCCCTGTTCGCTTGGCAGAGTTCGGTACAGTATATCGTTATGAGCAGTCT
>JAEZPN010000039.1 GCA_023413645.1 Bacteroidota bacterium | reverse complement strand
TCAAAAGAGTTGCAAAAGACACTTTTCAACAACCACTACCGCCAGCAGATTACTTCGGCTGCACAGATTGAGGCTTTGAATATCGCTACATTGCAAAGTGTACACTCGCAGTTGTATGGCTATGCTGATGACTTTCGATTTGTTATCGCTGGCAATATTGATTTAGAGACTTTGAAACCACTCGTTGAGAAGTATATCGGCTCGCTACGTACATCTAAAAAGGTGGAGTATGCAGTGGTTGATGATGGCGTTCGCACAGTTAAGGGTGAGGTAACTAACGACTTCCACACTCCTATGCAGCAACCTAAAGTCTCTGTTCGCCTCAACTATACAGGTGCTATCGAGGATAACGCAAAGAATCGCCTTATCGTTGATTTGTTGAGTAGAGCACTCGACTCTCGCTATATGGTCTCTATCCGCGAGGAGAAGGGCGGCACATACGGTGTCGGCGTTAGTGGCAGCATAGACAAGTACCCAGTTGAAACATACCAGTTGTCTATTGGCTTTGACACCAACGAGGCTCTTGCAGATGAACTAATCGAAATTTGCGATGCCGAGATTCGCAAGATTGCAGAAAATGCCCCCTTAACAGAGGACATCGCAAAGTCAAAGGAGTTCTTGCAGAAGAACTACAACAATGTTCTCGAAAGCAACAACGGCTGGATTTCGGCTATCTCACGCTACTACGACGAGGGTTACAACTACAAAGATGAGTACCTCGGCATCCTCGATAGCGTAACCGCCGATGATGTTAAAGCATTTGCTCAAAAGCTCCTCGACGACGGCAACCGCACATTGGTTGTTATGCGCCCAGAGAGATAACGACATAAAACAAGACTCCTCCCGACAATCGAGAGGAGTCTTATTTATCCTACGCAAGTAATTACTCTTCGCCAATGATGGTCTGTACATCGACCTCAGCCACCTGACCCTTGGCACAAAGGAGTGTGCGCGAGGGAAACTGCTCGATAAGCGAGATATTGTGCGTAGACATAACGACGGCACAGCCACTCTTTGCAATGTTGTGGAATATCTCCATAATACCCTCGGCTGTTACGGGGTCAAGATTTCCCGTGGGTTCGTCGGCAAGAATCAAGCGTGGGTTATTCAAGAGCGCACGTGCGATAGTCAGGCGCTGCTGCTCACCACCCGAGAGCTCAAAGGGCATCTTATAGCTCTTATGCTCCAAACCTACGAGTTCGAGCACCTCGCTAATGCGGCGGCGAATATCCTCCTCGCTTGTCCAACCCGTTGCACGCATCACGTCATACAAATTGAGGAATACGTTGCGGTCAGTGAGCAGCTGGAAATCCTGGAATACTATACCCATAGATCGGCGCAACATGGGGATGCTGCTACGCTTGATATTGCGCAGGTCGAAGCCCACAACCGTAGCCTCACCCTCCACGAGGTCCACCTCGGCATATAGAGTCTTAAGGAGTGTGCTCTTACCCGTACCTACACGACCGATAAGATATACAAACTCTCCCTCATCCACCGTGAGATTTACATTCGACAATACGAGGTTGTTCTCGGCATTTGCCTTACGCGACACCTCGCCCTGGTATATTGACACGTTTTTAAGTTCGATGACTCTCTTTGTCTCCATCTTCACATATATTTATCTATTCATGCAAATTTAACGATAATTTTTATATTCCGCAAAATTTTATTACATTTGCACCGCATTTGCATTGCCACAGATGCCACATAGATAGTTTATCGCTGTGCAGAGAGTATATCTTCGGTTTTGCTCCAGATACATCTTCCCCATCTTTAGAAGGTGATGTTTGAGATGTTTTTGGAGTTTGTTATCGACTATTTTTGAGCAGATTGTGCTTTTGGCTTTGACGGCAATAGCGCGGGCTATTGACTAAAAGCTAAAACAATAAGATGCCCAAAAGAGGCATAACAAGACCAAAAGATATCTCAAAACAGCACCTTCAATGGGGGTGACCGGTTTTGACAGCAGGTAGAATTCGATTGTAAGCACGTCGAGCCTTGTGTGGGGTCTCGTTAAACTGAACGCTCAAGCTATAAATGGCAATAACAACTACGCACTCGCTGCTTAATTTACTGGGTAAATTAGCTTAATCGCGTAGCCCAAGGAGGCTGTGTGACGAGTATCCCGAGAGGTCGTTCCGCTCTTTAACGACCAATCATTATGGGGTATCATCAATTAAGAGATAGCGTGATGTGTGCCTCGGTCATCATGCGAGATTTAGGGGCTGGGCCTCGGGTTTGGCTGCTGCCTGCCTGGCGCGAGGAGAAGGATGAAATGGTCAGCTAAACGTGTAGAAAGCTCTGGGGTTCCTTGTTTGGACGCGGGTTCGACCCCCGCCACCTCCACTTTTGAAGGGAGAAAATCCCCTTCAAAAACAACAAAAGACACTGATATTCAGTGTCTTTTTTTGTTTTTTATCACTTTTATCCCGATAGCAAACGCCATATTCAAACTTTGGATAGCGATACATCTTAACTACGAACATTAGTTTGCAGTGAAGCTGTCGGATGCAATCTCGAAGTAGGGGTTGTAAACGTTTACCTTCGATGATGACTCCTCGCATGATGTACGGAAGTAGAAGGTCTTCGAGGTGTTATACCCAGTTATATTACCCTCCTTGTCGCGCGTATAGTAATCCGTATCCTCAATCGTAAGCACATAACCGAAGTAGTCGCCGTCGCTTGTGGGTACACCATTAGCATTAAGGCCCGAGATTACGGGGATGGTATTCTTATTCTGGTCTGGCGAGAGCGACTTTGCCTCGGCAACGAGGTTTATCTGAAGTGGAAAGAGCGCCTCGGGGAGTCCCTGTGGCAGGATAATCATAGCATCGATAGACTTGTTTATGCCCTTCGCAATGGTGTTAGTCGTAGAGCCAGGGACCATATCGAGAACCATGGTATATGGCTTACCGAGAATCAACTCGACGCCGCGCTGGAGGTTACCCGCAGTAAGGATGATTGTCTGAATCTTCGTACCGCTGATAGCCTGCGACTTGAAGGTAACGGTATTCCAGCCATCAGCACCCGTAACATTGCTCACAACGTACTTCTGCGTCTCGGTAGTACCCGATGCATTGTTCACAGCCAACACGTTACCCACAAGGTTTGAGAAGGTAACAGCGGCATTGTTTGTAGTGCCTGTCTTGATATTTGTCTCGTACTTATACTTGAGCGTAAATAGTGCCTCGCCCTCGGTGAGAACGCGCTGAGTGTACTCCACGCTGAGACGACGCTCGCCATCCGAGATGTTATTCAGGTTTTTTGTCTCAACCGCAAAGTTAAGGTTGTTGGATGCAGCACCTGCCGCAGCCTCCTCCATTGTGCCATAGCCACGACCTGCCACCTCTGTGATGATGATGTTATACTCGATGTTGCGAAGCAAGTTGTAAAGCTCCACAGCGCCCGTAGCATCGTTGGTGAAGCAGATATCCACCTTATAGTAGCTATAGTTGGCATCCGTAGCACTTGCGCCAACATATCTACCGCGCACGATAGCATATGCGGGTGTTGCAACAGCCTTACCTCCGCTCTGCTGGTGACGCTCGTATATCTCATGCATCGTGCCCCACGCCGTAGTTGTAAGCTGCGTATTATCAGGTTCATAGCCCATATAACCCTGAGCCGAGATGTCGTCGTAGCCATACTCGCTATTCGTAGTTTCCACGCGCTCGGCAAACGATGCGTAGTTACCATCGTTGATAAGTGGCGCCACGCTTCCCTTATCGGGAATGTTTGCCATCATAATCTCAGCATCGACCAAGTATTGAGAGGCGTTGTTCGTGAGCTTAACACGCGCAT